>CALMOP010000209.1 GCA_937871775.1 uncultured Gemmatimonadota bacterium
GGGGGGGGGGGGGGGGGGGGGGGGGGGGGGGGGGGGGGGGGGGGGGGGGGGGGATTGTAGGGGCGGAGCATTAAGCCGCCCCTACAACATCTCCCCCCGCAGCCTCCTGATCTCGGCCGCGAGCCGAGGCACCACCTCGAACAGATCGCCCACGATCCCGTAGTCCGCCACCTTGAAGATCGGCGCGTCCTTGTCGCGGTTGATCGCCACAATGGTGCGGGCGGTGCGCATGCCGGCGAGATGCTGGATCGCGCCCGAGATGCCGACTGCGATGTAGAGACTGGGACTCACCGTCTTGCCGGTCTGCCCCACCTGAGCGCCGTGGTCACGCCACCCGGCGTCGACCACCGCGCGGCTGGCGCCGACGGCAGCGCTGCCCAGCGCCGCGGCGAGATCCTCCAGCAGCTTGAAATTCTCCGGTCCCTTGAGACCCCGTCCTCCCGAGACCACGATGGGCGCCTCGGCGACATCCAGCGCCGCGACGGCGGGCGCCTTGATGCCGGTCACGGTCACCCGGGCGGTGAACTCCGGCACTGGTGTGGTCACCGCCGCGCCGGGGCGAACGGCCTCGGCCGGCTGGACCGTGTTGGGCCGGATCGACAGGACCGCGGGGCTTCCGTCCAGCCGGAGCCGAAGCAGCGCCTTGCCGGCGTAGACCGGCCGGGTCACGACCACCTTGCCGGCCTCGGCCCCGAACTCGGTCACGTCGGTGGCCAGCCCCACCCCGAGCCTGGCCGCCACCCGGGGAGCCAGGTCTCGACCGGTCGCCGTGGCGGCGAACACGACCGCGACCGCACTCCGCGCCGCAGCGGCGATCGTGGCCGCCTCGCCATCGGGGTGATAGCGCACAAAATCAGGATGCATCGCCGAAAGCACCCGGTCTGCCCCGAACCGGCCCAGGGTTTCGGCGCCGGAGACGGCGGCGCTGCCGCAGACTGCCGCATCGACGGTGGCGCCCAACTGGTCGGCGAGCCGCCGTGCCGCCGTGAGTACCTCGAGCGATACCTTGCGCAGCACTCCGTCCCGTTGTTCGGTCACCGCGAGGACCACCGGCATCAGATCACCCCCGCGTCTTCACGGAGCAGCCGCACCAGGGCCGGCACCGCGTCGGGTCCCTCGCCCACGATCTGTCCCGGCTTCCGCTCAGGGGGTAGTGCCAGGCCGAGGACGGTGACGGAACCGGCGCCGAGTGACACCGGCTTCAGCTCGAGGGGTTTCTTCTTGGCCGCCATGATGCCCTTGAGCGACGGGAGCCTGGGCGTGTTGAGCCCCTTTTCGCAGCTGAGCACGGCGGGGAGGCTGGCGGTCACGGTCTCGATGCCTCCCTCGATCTCCCGCTCGGCGGTCACGGCGGTCCCCGCCACGACCAGATGAGACACCGCCGTAATGCAGGGGCGTTCCAGCAGCTCGGCCACCATCACTCCGACCTGGTGGTTGTAGTCGTCCACCGCCAGCTTCCCGAACAGGATCAGGTCGAAGCCGCCATCCTTGAGGTCCGCCGCCAGCGCCTTGGCGACCTCGAAACCGTCGGCCGTAGGTGCGGCCTGGAGCAGCACTCCCCGATCGAAACCCATCGCGAGGGCGGTTCGGATGGTCTCCTGGGCGGCATCGCCCCCGAGACAGTAGACCACGGTCTCACCGCTGCCGGCAGCTTCCTTGAGCTTCAGGGCCTCTTCAAGCGCGTACTCGTCGTAGGGGTTGGGGACGAACTTGACCCCGGACTCGTCGATGGACTTGCCATCGGCACCGATGAGGATCTTGGTGGTGGTATCCGGTACCCGCTTGAGACAGACTGCGATGCGCACTCGAGATCCTCTGACGGCTGAATGCTGAACGCTGATGGCCGACGGCTGACGGCTGACGGCTGACCATTGACCATTGACCGCTGACCGCTGACCGCTGACCGCTGACCGCTGACCGCTGACCGCTGACCGCTGAAAAACTAGCCCCCCGGGGTCCGCCTCACTCGTCGCCCCGGCCGAAGCTCCGGCTCACCACCAGCTTGAGACTCCGGGCATTCAGCGGGGTGAGGAATCGTTCCAGCTCACCGGTCTGACGGTTCTGGTTGAAGGTCCCGAATACCGCGCGCTGGGAGTTGAACAGGTTGCTGACCACGGCGTTCACTTCCCAGGGCCCGAAGTTGAGACCCGCCCGCGCCGCCACCGTCAGATAGCTGTCGAGCGGCCGGGTCTGGTTGGCTTCGTCTCCCCGGAGCCACTGGTGCCCGATGAACCGGCTATCCAGGCCGAGGTCGAGCCAGGAGCTGGCCTTGATGAGGCCACCGGCCTTGACCTGGTGATCGGGGATGGTCGGCAGGTGATCTCCCGAAGCCACAGCATTATCGCCGGCGAGCGGGCTGGCCGCGAACCCCGGATCAGACCGGATGCTGGAGATCTCCGCCGCCGTACGGTAGGTGCCGCGGGTGTAGGCGTAGTTGGCGTACAGCGATACCCGCTCGCTGGGCAATAACTGCAGCGCCAGCTCCACCCCTTCCCGGCGAGTGGCCCCGATGTTCGCGAAGTAGCCGGAAACGATCGAGGCATCGGAGGCAATGAACCCGATGTCGTCCGTGACGTTGGTGCGGTACACCGATGCGGTGAGAATCGCGCTTCCTCGCACCAGCCGCCCTCCCACCTCCCAGGTGGTCGCGACGATCGGCTTCAGCGGCGGATCATCTCCAAGGGCGAATGGCAGCGGGCAGGTGGCAAGCGAGTCGGCGCAGGCGAGTTCGAGAATGGCCGGCGCCCGGAAGCTCTGCCCCACCGAGGCGTAGACCGAAGCCCCCTGCCCCGCGTCGACGCTGATGCCGCCCCGCGGGCTGAGCCGCTGGAAGGCGCTGGTGGTGTCCGCGGTGGGGTCGAGCTGGTCCTCGAAGGGGACCCGGATGTGGTCGTACCGGGCGCCACCGGAAAGGGTGACTCGCCCAACCTGATAGTCGATCAGCCCGTAGCCGGCGACATCCCAGCTGGGGCTCTTCACATCCGTGGAAAGGGTGTCCGCTCCTGGCGAAACAGTGCTCTCATTGAACAGGCGAACATGCACGCGGTTGATCCGGGCATCGGTGCCTGCCCGCAGGGAGAGGACTCCGGTGCCGGCCGCGGTGGCCCAGCGCCAGTCGGCCCGCCCACCGAGGGTCCGATTGTTGGTGAAGGACCTGACGTTCGGGTCGGGAGCCTGGTTGACGTTGAAGCGTTCCGCGTTACTGCGGCGGTAGTACGATCCGAAGGTGAACCGGCTGGTCCCGGCCACCAGGTACCCCTGACCGCCGAACTGGAGCAGGTCGAGGTCGTCAATATCGCCAGGTGTGAAATTCTGCTGCGGATCGCTGTCGAACATGCTCTCTGGCAGGGACCCGGCGGTACCGGCACGGGCCTTGGCGCCGAACCCTTGGAACGAAAAGCCTGATTTCACGCCGGACTTGCCGAGGTTGATGAAGCCATCGTAGTTCTTGGCGAACGTCGACTGGCGCCAGCCGTCCTCTTGTTCGTACCCGCCTCCGGCGTAATAGCAGAGGCCGCCGGGCGTGCTCCCCCCGACCGTCCCCTCGCCCGACCAGTTCTCGAACGATCCCCCCGAGGCCTCGAGGTGGCCCGACACGGGCCCGGCGCCGCGGCGGGGGATCAGATTGACCGCTCCACCGAGCGAGTTGGGACCCAGCAGGGAGCCGGTTCCGCTCAGCAGTTCGATCTTCGAGAGATGCTCCATGGGCAGCAGGTCGAAGTTCACCTCGGCCGCGTCGGGTTCGTTCTGGGGGACCCCATCCAGGAATACCGTCACACCCGGCGGAAGCCCCACGACCGGCCCGACGTTCCAGCCACGGGTACTGAGGTTCATCTTCCACGGGGTCCCCAGATCGTCATACACCGAGATGCCCGGCTGGGCGGCCAGCGCGTCGGTCAGCAGCCTTGGCTCCCAGGCATCGATCTCCGGCCCGGTCACCGTGGAGATTCGCGCGGGCACCCCGGATCCGATATTCGCACCCGCGGTGGGCACGATCGATCCCACCACTTCAATCGGCGCGAGTTCCACGACCGTGGAATCGCGGTGGGTGCTGTCCGGCTGCTGGGCCGCGAGCGGCAACGCGAGGCTCAAGGCCAGCACCAGACTGGTCGGACCACAACGTGACGTCAACAATGACTCGATGTTTGAGAACTGGAGTGCAGACCGGAGCCCAGCGCCCGCTGATCGCGGTACCCGGCTGCGGCAGGGCTGTACTGCCCTTGCCGCTCTTACCGCCCCTACCGCCTTTGCCGCCCTAGTACGCCCCGAGCCCGGTAATCGCCTCACCCAGGATCAGGGTGTGCATATCGTGGGTACCCTCATAGGTGTACACCGACTCCAGATTGGCCATGTGCCGCATGGAATGGTACTCGGCAAGGATCCCGTTCGCCCCGAGCAGCCGGCGCGCTTCCCGGGCGCAGTCGCAGGCCATGTCCACGTTGTTCCGCTTGGCCAGGGAAACCTGCTGTGGCGTCATCGTACCGGCGTCCTTGAGCCGCCCCAGTTGCAGCACCAGCAACTGGGCCTTGGTGATCTCGGTGATCATGTCCGCCAGCCGGACCTGCTGAATCTGGGTCTGGGCGATGGGCCGCTCGAACATGACCCGCTGCTTTCCATAGCGGAGTGCCTCGTCGTAGCAGGCCATGGCCGCCCCCAGCGCCCCCCACGCGATGCCATATCGCGCCTGGGTGAGACACTGCAGCGGACTCTTGAGCCCGCCCGATCCGGGCAGCAGGGCGTCCCGTGGCAATACTACATCTTGAAGCACCAGCTCACTGGTATCGGAGGCCCGAAGCGACAACTTCCCCTTCTGGTCCCGGGCCGAGAACCCCTTGGTGTCAGTGGGGACGATGAAGCCCCGGATCGACTTGGGATCCTTGAGGTCGCCGGTCTTGGCCCACACGATGGCCACGCCCGCCTGGGAGCCGTTGGTGATCCACATCTTGGCCCCGTTCAGGACCCAGCCGTCCCGGGTCTCGCGCGCGGTCGTGATCATGCCACCGGGATTGGAACCGTAATCCGGCTCGGTCAGCCCGAAACATCCGATCACCCTCCCTGCGGCCAGCGCGGGCAGCCAGTGCCGCCGCTGATCCTCGGAACCAAAGGCATGAATAGGGTACATCACCAGGGCGCCCTGCACCGAGGCGAAGGAGCGGATGCCGCTGTCCCCCCGCTCCAGCTCCTGCATGATGAGGCCGTAGGCGACGTTGTTGAGCCCGGCGCAGCCGTACTCTTCCGGCAGGTTGGCTCCCAGCACGCCGAGGTCGGCGAGTCCCGGCACCAGTTCCCTGGGGAAGCGCCCTTCGACATAGCAGCTCCCGATGACCGGCATCAGGTGCTCCTCGACCCAGGCCCGCACGGTGTCGCGCACCGCCCGTTCCTCCTCGGCGAGCAGTCCTTCGATCTGGTAGAAATCCGGCGGAGTGTAGCTGGCCATGCCACAATCTAATGCGCCGCGGTGGCAGGATCCCAGCCGCGTTGCGGCGGGTATCCCAGGGCAAGGAAGTTCCCGGATATTCTGTTTACGGGGGGGGGGCCCGTGAGCACGAATACCGTGTTTGCGGGGGGGGGCCGTAAATTCTGTTTACAGGGGGGGGCCGTGAGCCCGGATATTCTGTTTGCCGGGGGGGCCGCGAGCCCGCGTGTCCCCAGGCGCTCTACATCGTGCCCGGTGGCCTCCCGGTGCGCCGGATCTCGAGCCGGACCGACTGCAGCACCGCCCGTGGTTCGATTCCCAGCCGGCGGGCATGGTCCCGAAAACCCCGGCCATGGTCCACCGGACGGCCGGTTTCGGCCTGCCACTGATGAATCATCTCGTGCAGCAGGGTGTCCCGGACCGCTTCCCAGCCATCCCGTCGCAGGTGCCGCCGACTGATGCCGATCTGGGTCGGGCGACCGCTGGCCCGGTCGAGGCGGACCTCGCCGAGCCGGGTGCGCATCCGGCCGCTGAGGCGAATGGGGATCTGGCCCAGTACCCCGTCGAAGTGCTGCTGGTTGAACAGCTCATGCAGCTGGCGGAGTTGCTCGAGGATGGGGCGGTCCGCCGCCGACACCGCGGCCGGGGAACAGGGGCGGGATGGGGACGGGGCATGCAGTTCAGCCGGAAAGGCGAGGAACACCCGCCGGACTGCGGCCCGCGCGCTTTGCCGGGTCGCCTTCACGAACCGCACGATGGCGTCCAGCACCGGGTCCGGCGCCCCGACATAGCCCTCGTGAATCCGGATGCGTTTCCCCGGTGTCCATGACAGCATGACCTGGGCGTTCCGATGGGTCTCGAACCGTGCAAACGGAGGCAATCCCAGCCCCCGGAGTCGCGACTGCAGCAGCTCGGCCGGATCCCGAGCGCTCCCGCCGGGTTCGAGAACTGGTCGCGCCGGCCGCGGGACCTCCGCCGTGGCCGCCGACTCCACGGGGCAGATGTCAGCCAGCAGATCCAGCTGCACCGCGGTACCTCGCGAAGGTTTCCGTGCTGCCCTGGCGAAAGGTCTTCATCTCCCTGACATAGAGGTAATGCTCGACCTGGATGCGGTCTGGCAGCACCCGGACCAGGTTGAACGCCGAGGGACGGCCCCCCCGAGTCCGGACCGAATGGGTGCCAGCCGTACTCACCACCAGACGGCCGTCGATCTGACCGGCGCCTTCGGTGTGATCGTGGCCACACAGCACCAGGTCCGCCTGCAGCGAGAGCAGCGCCCGCTGGGTCCAATGCGGTCGGGCCATGCCCCACCGGTCGGAGATCACTCCGGGGAGCACATTGTGGTGCAGCACCGCGACCCGGACCAGATCCGGCGGGGTGCTCGCGAACAGGGCCCGCACCCGCTTCACTTCGGCGCGGGGGAGATGCCCCTTCACTGTGAGGTCGTTGGGATTGGGGGTCACCGAGCCCATGGCCAGACCGTTCGCAGACTGGAGCCCGGCGATTACCAGCCCTTCAAGCCGGAGCACCGGGGTCAGGTCCTCGCCGAAATAGCGGCGCCACTTGGCGAACTTGGGACGCTGCCCCGCCAGCCCGAAGGGACTTCGCCACCACTGCACGTCATGATTGCCGGGAATGACATGCACCGGAGTGCTGTCCGCCAGGCGATCCAGGTAGCGGCGGGCCGCCTGCAGCTCGCCATGGCGGGCCCGCTGCGACAGGTCGCCGGCCACCACGATCACGCGTGGCTCGAGAGTGGGCAGGAACCGCTCCAGCGCCACGAGCTGTTCCAGATCGGCCCGGCCCCCGAAGTGGATGTCCGCGAGGTGCGCCAGCAACAGATCCGTCACCAGATGATCCGCACCCGGTAGGTCAGTGTTGCCTTGCCGCCAGCGGCCACCGGCACCCGGAACCGGGTCCGGGTGGAGGAGAGCTTCTCGGCTTTGAGGCTGCTCGACACCACGGCCCACTCGCCGCCGCGTTCTTCGATCACGTCCACCACCGCGGCTTCGGTCGCGGCGTTGCTCAGCGTCACCCGGTAATCCGCGGTGGCGATGGTGCGCCAGCGGCCCTCCGGGGTGGAGTCGCGTCGCGTCGTGTACGTCGTCTGGACCCGCTTGGCGGTGAGGTCGAAGGCGGTGCCGGCATCGAGCCGCAGGTCTTCGCCGGCGGGCGAATGGTCGATCGCGGCCTCGCCGATCAGCTGAACCCGCCCGCCACTGTCCGGCTGGAATAGACGTACCACACCCCCTGGCACCGGGAGCTCGCCGAAGGGTGTCTTGCGCGGGCGCGCCACGGTGTAGACCACCGCCACCGGGGGCTCTTCCTCCTGCCCGTTCTGCGGCAAGCCCCCCCAATAGGGAATCTGGCCCCGCACCTCGAAGCTCCGGGTCACCCGGGCCTCCACCGGCTCGAACAGCGCGATGGTCCGAATGATCCCGGGCTCCAGCGACCAGCTGCCCGGCAGGGTGTAGAGATGAAACTCCCCGACCTTCTGCTGCGCCGGGACAGCCATTTCCCGGGCAGCCATGGCTCCGACCATCATCTCATCCCGCCGCTTGGCGTAGGGGGCCGGAGCCGCGACGTTGACCTGACCGGCGAGCAATTGGATCTCCACCACCGTCATCCGGAGCGGTCCGCCGCTGACCACCGCCTGCGCCTGCACCCGGCCCATGCCCCCCTGGCCGAGGATGACCTGATAGCGGGCGGACCAGGAAGCCCCATCGGTGAAATACCCCAGCGGCAGCCCGTGCCGGGCCCGGGCACTCTGCACCGTCAGTTCGAAGCTGGGGTTGACAGTGACCAGCTCGGCGGGATACAGCGGCGCTCCTGGCGCGGAGAAGCCGACCGACCCGTCGCTCATCCGGTAACGGACCGGATCCACACCGAGGATCGTCGCGGTGATGGTGTCCCGGCCGCTGCGATAGCGGACCTCCCGACCCACGGCGCGGCGGAGGACGCTCAGCTCGTCGATGCCGGCGTCGTAAGCGCTGGCCATGATGGTGAGCTCGGGGTCGAGGGAGAAGATGCTCCCGGGATCCGCGGGTCCGGTGGCGGCTACCTGGCGCGACTGCCCCTTGGGGACCTCTCCTGGCGCGATCCACCGGACCAGGGTCCGGCCGTCGCTGTAGATGGTGAGGCTGCTGGGCGCCTGGCCGGCGAGGCCGGGTGCGATCAGGACGGCGAGCAGCGGGATCGCCCAATGGGGCGTGATGCGTGATGCGTGATGCGTGGGGCGTGATGCGTGGTGCGTGGTGCGTGGTGCGTGGCGCCTGGCGCCTGACGCCTGATGCGTGACGCCTGATGGCTGACCGCTGACCGCTGACGGATGAAGGCTGACAGGCATGGCCACACTCGGGCTGGGGTTCACCGGGACAGGACCTCGAGCGCCACCCGATGGACCACTTTGTGGACGACGATGTAGGTCACGAGTACCGCGACGACGCCGTAGAATCGGGCGATGTCGAGCGGCGGGAGGCGGAGGGTGACGTACAGGGCGACCAGCAGCGTGGTCGGAATGGAGATGCGCCGCGCCAGGCGGCTTGCACGCCGGGACAACTCGCCCTGGCAGCTGGCACACCGCTCGCCCCAGCCCAGCCCCGGTACCCTGGTGCCGCAGCGGGCACAGGGGACTTCAGGCCACCCGCTTGGCGACCGCATCGCCGAATTCCCGGGTGGAGGCGGTACCCCCCAGATCGCGGGTGCGCACGTGATCCTGAACGATGGCCGCCTCGATGGCGGCGCGGACCTTGTTGCCTCGCGCCAGCTCCCCCAGATGGTCCAGCATCATGGCGGCGGCCAGCATCTGGGCCGCGGGATTGGCGATGCCCTTGCCGGCGATGTCCGGGGCGCTGCCGTGGACCGCCTCGAAGATCGAGGCGTGAATGCCAATATTGGCGCCCGGAGCCAGCCCCAGCCCGCCCACCAGGCCGGACACCTCATCGCTGAGGATGTCGCCAAACATGTTGGTGGTGACCATCACGTCGAACTGTTCGGGCCGCATGACCAACTGCATCGCACAATTGTCGACGATCATGTCGTTCGACTGGATCCGTCCCTCATACTCCTGCGCGATACGCTGCCCCACCTCCAGAAACAGGCCGCTCACCATCTTCAGGATGTTGGCCTTGTGGACGATGGTAACCTGCTTCCGACCGTGCCGCACCGCGTATTCGAAGGCGTACCGGATGATGCGCTCACAGCCCGCCCGGGTCACGATGGCGATCGATTCCGCCACCGCCCGCGGGTCTCCACCGATGGCGATGAAATGCTCCACCCCGACGTACAGGCCTTCGAGATTCTCCCGGATCAGCACGATATCGACGTCGCTGTAGCGGCCCCCAGGGACCAGGGAGCGAGCCGGGCGGAGATTGGCGAACAACTCGAATTCCTTGCGCAGCTGCACGTTCACCGAGCGGAACCCGGTGCCCACCGGAGTGGTCAGCGGGCCTTTCAGCGCCAGCTTCCGGTGCCGGATGCTTTCGATGGTGGCATCGGGCAGCGGCGTGCCGGTGGCGTCCACCGCCGCCACCCCCGCCAGCTGCTCATCCCAGTCCCACTGCAGCCCGGTCGCCTCCAGCACCTTGACCGTCTCGGCGGTGATCTCGGGACCGATACCATCGCCTGGGATCAGGGTCACATGATATGGCATGCGGTTCCCGTCAGACGGGGAGAACGATCTCGATGGCCTTGAGCAGCGCTTGGGACGGCGTCGCGCCGACCGCCCAGGTGACGGTGCGCCACAGCACCTGGCCGGTGCGCGCGTCGACGAAGACCAGGTTCAACTCGGCCCGAACCGGCCCGGTGGCATCGGGCACGAAGCTGAGCGCGGCCGGCACCAGGGCGCAGCGTCCCCCCGTCAGCGCCACCAGCGAACGCAGCGCGCTCCGCAGTGGATCCGGAACAGTCGCCATGGACTTGCCCCGGAGCACCGACTGACCCATACGGTCGGGATCGGGCGCCACCGTGGGTGCCCGCCGGGCGATCTTCCGAAGTTCGGGGGGCAGCACCCACTTGACCTCCGGTGCCCGGGCCAGCAGCGTCGCCCCCAGCAGCGAATCGGCCCAGGCCAATGCCGCCGCGTGGTCGGCGAGCGGCGCCATGGTCCCGATGTTGTCCGCGGAGACCAGCAGCGTCAGGGGCGTGACGGCAACGGCCTGCCCTGCGAACGGGGCCGAGAGGAAGGCAACGACCGGTTCCTGGGGGGGCGGGGGCGGGAGCGGTGTGGCAGGCGCGGGCGCGGGCGGGGTGGACCCACCGCCGCAGGCGACGACCAGGGCGACCGCAATGAATCGGAATGAGGATCGGATCGGCACGGGGGAAACGTAAACGGGCAGGGGGAGGGAGGCCAGAAGGCGAGGAGGCAAGTAGAGCAAGATTCGCCTCCTCGCCTCTCTCGCCTCCTCGTCTACTCCAGCGACAGCCCTCCATCGACCACGATCGTCTGGCCCGTCACATGACGGGCTTCGTCGGAGCACAGGAAGGTGATCACGTGGGCCACGTCCTCGGGCTCGGCCACCCGCCCCAGGACGCTGTGCTTCTGGGCCCGCTCGATGACCTCCCTGGGGAGCATCATCAGCCGCTCGGTTCGGATGAATCCCGGCGCCACGGCGTTCACGTTCACGTTGGCGGGACCCAGCTCCACCGCTGCGGCCCGGGTCAGGCCCTCAAGGGCGGCCTTGCTGGCCGCATAGTTGGCCACTCCGAAGCCGGGCCGGCTGGCCTGGTGGGCGCTCACGCTGACGACGCGGCCGTAGTGCTGTTTACGGAAGATGGGCGCCACCGCGCGAATGCAGTTGAAGGCGCCGGTCACATTGGTATCCAGGACGTCACGCCAGGCATGGTCCGGCATCCGCCATAACGCCCCGTCCATCGCGATCCCGGCGTTGTTGACGAGATAGTGCACCGTCCCGAACCGCTGCACCGTGTCGGCCAGGAACCGATCCACCGAGACCCGGTCCCGCACGTCGCACCGCGCGGCGTGGACCTCGGCGCCCATCGCGGCGCAGGCCGTTTCGGTCAGCAGCGCCTGTTCGCTCACGTCC
Organism: uncultured Gemmatimonadota bacterium; assembly: GCA_937871775.1. Taxonomy (GTDB): domain Bacteria; phylum Gemmatimonadota; class Gemmatimonadetes; order Gemmatimonadales; family GWC2-71-9; genus JADJOM01. The sequence goes on from CALMOP010000209.1 coordinate 11,461, forward strand.
CGGCCCGGGAGTTCCACGTAGCAGATGGCCACCCGGCACCCCAGCCGGGCGAACTCCATCGCGATGCAGCGCCCCAGCCCGGTCGCGCCGCCGGTCACCACCGCCACCTTGCCACGGAATCCGGCGGGCACCATCAGCGGCAGGGCCTGCTCGAGCGTGGTGCCCGAGTGCTCCGCTTCCGGATCCCACCGCCCCTCGAATTCCCCGAAGAAGGCTGGCATAGGAGGGGCAAGGTACCGGCCGCCCGGAGGGTCGGCAAGACAGGTCGAGTGCCCCCGGGCCACACCGCGAACCGCTAACGGGCTCTGCCGTCTCCCCCTAGATTGGCGTCCATGCAGACCCTGCTCTGGACCCTCGTGGGCCTGGCCGGCGCGACCGGTTGGGCCATGCTGGCGCTGGCCCGGGGCGAGCCGGTGAGTGCCGCGTGGCTGGTCATCGCCGCGATCGGGACCTACCTCATCGCCTACCGGTTCTACAGCCGCTTCATCGCCGACCGGGTGTTCGGCCTGACCAACCGGCGGGCCACTCCGGCGGAACGGCTCAATAACGGCCGCGACTTCGTGCCCACGTCCCGCTGGGTGCTCTTCGGGCACCACTTCGCCGCCATCTCGGGCGCCGGTCCACTCATCGGCCCGGTGCTGGCCGCGCAGTTCGGCTACCTGCCCGGCACCATCTGGATCGTGTTTGGCGTGGTGCTGGCCGGCGCGGTCCAGGACTTCATCATCCTGATCGGCTCCATGCGGCGCGACGGCAAATCACTGGGCCAGATGGCCAAGGAGGAAATCGGTCCGTTCACCGGGCTCGCGGCCATGGTCGCGATCCTCTCGATCATGATCATCCTGCTGGCCGTGCTCGCCCTGGTCGTGGTCAACGCGCTCCGCGGCAGTCCCTGGGGGCTGTTCACCATCGCCTGCACCATTCCCATTGCGTTCCTGATGGGGTTCTGGATGAAGGTCTGGCGCCCGGGCCGGACCATCGAGGCGTCGTTGGGCGGGGTGGTCCTGCTGCTGCTGGCGCTGGTCGGCGGCCAGCAGGTCGCCGCCTCCCCCACCCTGGCCCCGCTTTTCACCTGGAGTCCGCTCGCGCTGGCCTTCGCGCTGGTAGTCTATGGCTTCGTGGCGAGCGTCCTGCCGGTGTGGATGCTGCTCGCGCCCCGCGATTACCTCTCCACGTTCATGAAGATCGGGACCATCTTCCTGCTCGCCCTCACCATCCTGCTGGTGCTGCCGACGCTGAAGCTCCCGCCGCTGACCCGGTTCATCGACGGCACCGGGCCGGTCTTCGCTGGCAAGCTGTTCCCCTTCGCGTTCATCACCATCGCCTGCGGGGCCATCAGCGGGTTCCACGCCCTGGTGGCGTCAGGCACCACTCCCAAGATGGTGCGCCAGGAATGCGATGCCCGGCTCATCGGGTACGGCGGCATGCTGATGGAGTCGTTCGTCGCGGTGATGGCCATGTGTGCCGCCGCGGTGCTCGACCCCGGCCTGTACTTCGCCATCAACGTACCGCTGGCCCGGCTGGGCGGGACCGCCGCGGCCGCCGCGGACACCATTCGCGCCTGGGGCTTCGTGGTCACCCCGGAGGCCATCGAGCAGCTGGCCCGCTCCATGGGCGAGACCACGCTGCTGGGGCGCACCGGTGGGGCCCCATCTCTGGCGGTGGGGATGGCGACCCTGTTCGGAGGCGCCTTTGGCGACCACCTGCTCGCCCTGTGGTACCACTTCGCCATCATGTTCGAGGCGCTGTTCATCCTGACCACCATCGACGCCGGCACCCGGGTCGGGCGCTTCATGCTGCAGGAGCTGGCGGGCCACCTCTGGGCCCCGCTGGGGCGCACCTCCTGGTATCCCAGCGCGATCCTGGCCTCGCTGCTGGTGGCGCTGGGCTGGGGCTACTTCCTGGTCCAGGGTGTTCTCGATCCGCTGGGCGGGATCAACAGCCTGTGGCCCCTGTTCGGAATCAGCAATCAGCTGCTGGCGGCCGTGGCCCTGTGCGTCGGCACTACCCTCATCATCAAGTACCGCCGGGCCCGCTTCAGCTGGGTGACGCTGCTGCCACTGGCCTGGGTGCTGCTGGTGACGCTGACCGCGAGTTACCAGAAGATCTTCTCCCCCGACCGGCGCATCGGCTTCCTGGCCGACGCCCGGGCCCTGCAGGCCGAGCTGGCCAGCGGGACCCTCGATCCGGGACCAGGCGCCCGGCTCATCTTCAACGATCATCTCAACGCGGTGGTAGCGGGAGTGTTCGTGGTCATCGTGCTGGCGGTGATTCTCGCCTCGGTGCGCGAGTGGCTGGCGATCGCGGCCCGGGGCAAGCCGCCGGTGATGGCCGAGGCGCCCTTCGTGGAGTCGGCCTATGCCAGTTGATCCGGCTCGACACCCTCGGGGCTGGTGGCGTGGCGTTCAACCCTGGTTCGGGCGGCTGGCGCGAGGATTCCGCCAGGTCCTGGGGATGCCCGATTACCACGCGTACCTGTGCCATCTGCGCGAGGCGCACCCGGCGTGTCCGGTCCCGTCACCGCGGGAGTTCTTCACCATGTACCTTGAACAGCGCTATGGCAACGGCCCGACCCGCTGCTGCTGACCTCATGACCCCGGGACTCCGATGAAACGCCTGGTAGGCTACTTCCTCAACGGCCTCATCTTCACCGCCCCCGCGGCCCTCACCATCTACGTGCTGTGGTGGATCTTCACTACCGTGGACGGCTGGCTTCGGATCCCCATGCCCGGCGTGGGCTTTGTGGTCACCCTCGGCCTGATCACCCTCATCGGCTTCCTGGCGACCAACTTCCTGGCCCGGCGCCTGCTCCAGTGGATGGACGAGTTCCTGGAGCGGCTACCGGGCGTGCGGTTGCTTTACACCGCCATCAAGGACGTGACCGACGCCTTCGTCGGCGAGAAGCGCCGCTTCGGTCAGCCGGTGATCGTCACCATCAATCCTGCCGCTGGCGCCGAGGCCATCGGATTCCTGACTCAGGACTCGCTGGCCGAACTCGGCATGGCGGACCACGTCGCCGTCTACCTCCCCTTTTCCTACAGTATCATGGGCCAGATGCTGGTCTTCCCCCGCGACCGGGTACGGCACCTCTCCGCGCCCAGCGCCAAGGTGATGGCCTTCGTGGTGTCGGGTGGAGTCTCGGAGGTCGGAACCGGGAAGGAATAGGGCCGGCTGTGGGAACCCAGTACCGAGTACCGGCTGGGTGTACCGAATGAGTCGCGTCCCACTGCTC
>CALMOP010000210.1 GCA_937871775.1 uncultured Gemmatimonadota bacterium
GCTGACCCTGCGGGACGTGGAGCCAGTCCGGGTCACCCGGGCCCTGAACGCGGTGCTGGACCATTTCATTTTCGTTGCCTCGGACCTCAAGGCCTTCAAGCTGAGGGAAACCTCACGCATTCTCGAGGACCAGCTGGCTTCGGTCGGCCTGGAGCTGCGCAACGCCGAGGGCCGGCTGGAGCGGTACAAGACCGCAATCATCACCCTGCCCTCGGCAGCGACCCCCGTCGCCCCGGGCCTGAGCATGACGCAGCCGACGGTGATCAACCAGTACTTCAATGAGAAGATCGACGCCGATCGGCTGCAGCGCGAGCGGGAGGTGCTGCGCAAGGTGGTCGTTGGTGGCGATGCCGGCGCGCTGAATGTCGCCGGGTTGCAGGCCATCGAGGCGGTCCGGCTGTCCCCGCAGCTGATGCAGGCGCTCACCGACCTCTCGACCGCGGAGACCGAGTTGCGCGCCCTGCAGCTTCACTACACCGACCAGGCCCGTCAGGTGCAAACCGCCCGGGAACGGATCGACGGTTTGCGGACCCGCACCATCCCGGATCAGCTGCGGTTGGTGCTGGGCGCGACGGATTACCGGATCCAGGAGATCAACAGCCACCTGACCTTGGCCTCGCATGAGCTCCAGAGCATCCCGACCCGGATGATCACCGAGCAGCGGCTGGAGCGGGAGCGGGCCAGTCTCGCGGGGATCTATACCGATCTGCAGGCCCGCTACCAGTCGGCTCGGCTGGCCGAGGCCACCGCCATCCCGGACGTGAAGATCCTGGACCGTGCGGTGCAACCACACTGGCCCACCAGCAACAAGATTCCCCTGCTCGTCGCGCTGGGCTTCTTCCTGAGCCTCGGCGGAGGCCTCGCTCTCGCGCTGCTCCTGGACCAGTTCGACAAGCGGGTCCAGTACCCCGAACAGGTCACGGAGTCCCTGGGCCTGGCGATTCTGGGCGCCATCCCGGCCATCAAGCGCCGCAAGGAAGGCGACCTGCCGCCGGATCAGGCGGCGCAGTTCATCGAGGCCTTCCGGACGGTGCGTCTGAATCTGGCGCACGCGTTCGGCACCGGGCCGGTCAGTCTCACGATCTCGAGCCCCAGCCCCGGCGATGGGAAATCGCTGGTCTCATCCAATCTCGCCGTGAGTTTCGCGTCCGCCGGCTACCGCACGGTCCTGGTTGACGGCGATATCCGACGGGGGGAGATGCACCGGATGTTCGGGACCGACCGCCGGCCGGGGCTGCTGGAGTACCTGCAGGGAGAAGCCACCCTGGACGAGGTGATCCGCCCAGCCGACCAGCAGGGGCTGTGGATCATCCCCTGTGGCAGCCGCCGCCAGCACGGGCCGGAGCTGCTCGGCTCGGGTGCGATGCAACAGCTGCTCAACGAGCTCAAGGAGCGCTACAACGCGGTGCTGGTGGACAGTCCCCCGCTGGGAGTGGGAGTCGATCCCTTTGTGCTCTCCGCTGCGACCGGCAATCTGGTGCTGGTGGTCCGCTCCGGGGAGACCGACCGACGGCTGGCGGAAGCCAAGCTCGGCCTGGTGGACCGGCTGCCGATCCGGGTGTTGGGAGCGGTCCTGAACGACGTGCGAGCCCAGGGCGCCTACCGCTACTACAGCTACCTGTACGGATACTCGGTGGAGGAGGAAACGGAGACTGCGCGGTTGCCCGCCCCGGGAGGCAACGGGCACAACTAGCCGGCGCTCAGACGGGGCCCGGCTCAATTCAGGGTGGCCGGCAGCTCTTCGAAGGCGAGAACGGAGGTGCGACTGCGGTGGGTGGCGACGTAGCGCAACGCGGTCGTGGCCTGATCCAGCAACACCGACGGCTCCGCGGCCACCCGCAGATCAGGCACGGCGCTGTAGCCAGCGACCAGCTGTGCGGTGCCACTCGCGGGATCTTCCCGCAGCAGCCCCTCGAACCGATGCACCATCCGCTTGACCCCGTCGCCCACGGTCCCGGGAGCCACTACCAGGAACTCCCCCTCTCCGAGATGGGCGATCACGTCCGAGGAGCGTCCGTGGGTCCGGAGCAGCGCACCCAGCCGCATCGGCTTGCCGGGCTCCAGGCCGGGCGCCGGCGCCAGGGAAATCGCAACCACCGCCAAGGGCCGACCGTGCCGAGCGGCTTCCGAGGCGATTTCCTTGACCCGACGGGTGAGGCCCTTGAGGGTGTAGAGGCCGTCGAGCGTGTCCAGCATGGCCGCGTCACGCAGTCCGTCCGCCTCGAACTTCGCGGAAAGGAAGGTCCCCAGCCGTGCCAGCAGTTCCTCGCCGTCCAGCGGCTGGCCGAAGAAACCCCAGGCCCCGGCCTCATATGCGGCGAGCCGTGCCGACCTTCCCGAGGGACCCGCGGTGGTGATGATGATGGGCGTGGTGGGACCGAATAGCGGATCGGCGCGCAGCTGACGGCAGACCTCGAGCCCGTGCAGGTCCGGCAGTTGGGCATCCAGGATGACCAGGTCGGGACGGGCGATCCGGGCCCGCTGCAGCGCCTGCTGGCCGGTGAACACCCGGACCACCGTGTAGCCTTGCGGTGTCAGAATGCTCTCGAGAGATCTGGCCGACCACTCCTGGTCGTTGGCAATAAGCACCACAATGGGCCGGGCGCCGCCCTGTACCTCAACCATTGCACTCCCCTCGGTGAGCCAGATCACCGTTCCTTGGGTCGGCGACTGACCCGCCAATCTGCTGCATTCCAGCAACAGTCATTGCTGCGACTCGGCAACAGACCAGAACGTGGACTCCTTGCCGGTTTGAGCGCGGTCCGGCGGGAGCATAGTAAGCCATTATAATGTAATGTTTTAGCTGTGTGGGTCGCGGGTCGATGATCCGGCTGGGGCCAGAACCGCGCCCGGCGTCACTTTTGATTACGCAAGGGTCATGACGCCTACCCCCCGAACCCAACCAGACCCAGCTCAGAGTGAGCTGGAGGCAGAACATCGCCGCCGGCTGGCCCGGTTTGCCCTGATCGACAAGGACCCGACCGAAATTCCTGAACCGGCACCCCACCCCGGTAGCGGGGAGGAGACCTCGCGAATCGATGGCGCTGATGACCTCCCAACACGCTAGCCGGGTGCTGCCCGCCGCCTTCCTGCTCTTGGCAGCGCTTGCGGCCAGCGGCGGCGGCGCCCAGTCGATGGCCACCCGCGCGCTGGCGAACCGCCAGGATCTGCAGGATGCCCTGGCGGCCGGCATGAGCTCCCAGGGAACGCTGACTTCCCGGGAGCGAGAAACCATCGAAGCCCGGCTGGCCCAGGGGGACTTTCTCGACGGAGACCGGATCCTGCTGGTGGTCCGAGGTGACTCCGCGCTGACCGACACCTTCACGGTGCGGCACGGGCAGCTGAACCTCCCCGATTTCCTGCCGCTGTCGCTTCACGGGGTGCTGCGAGCCGAGTTGTCGGACACGCTCAGTGCGTACATCAGCCGGTTTATCAGGGGTCCGCAGGTCGAAGCGGCCGCGCTGGTGCGGGTCGGGGTCATCGGCAGTGTGACACGACCGGGGTATTACGATGTGCGCGCGGATGTGCCAGTCAGCGAGATCCTGATGGCCGCGGGCGGGCTGGGCCCGGACGCGGACTTCAACAAGACCGTGATTCGTCGCGATGGCGCCGAGTACTGGTCCCAGGAAGAGGTAAGACGGGCGATGGCCGCGGGCCAATCAGTGGATGAAATGGGCATGCAGGGCGGTGATGCGATGTTCGTGGGCCACCGCGGCTCCGGATTCGGGGGCATTATTCCCATCCTGGGAGCGCTGGCCGCTGTGAGCCTCGCAGTCTTCGCGATCACGGGAGGACAACAGTGAACGCCACCACAGGTCAAGGAGCAGTGCCGCACATGATGAACGCCATTCCAACCATGGGCGCCCCGATCATTCTGTTTCCCGGGAAGCGGGTCCCAGCCGGGCGCCTGAAGATGGTGGAACCGCCAACCCGGGTTTCCCGGCGGCCCGGCGCGACCCTTTCGCTGCCCCATCAGGCCGCCCGCCGGGCCGTCAACGTCGCCGCGGCATCGGTCGGCCTGGTCCTGTCGGCGCCAGTCCTTGCCGCGGTGGCCGCCGCCGTGAAGCTGACCTCGCCGGGGCCGGTGATCTACTCCCAGGTGCGGATCGGACAGGACCGCCGCCGGCGGGCCGGCACCGGGCTGCAGCGCCGGGCCCACGACCTCGGCGGGCGGCCGTTCCGGATCTACAAGTTCCGCACGATGCGGGCAAATGCGGAAAAAATGTCCGGCGCGGTTTGGGCCAGCAAGAGCGATCCCCGGATCACCGGCATCGGCACCTTCCTGCGGAAGTACCGATTGGATGAACTGCCCCAGCTGATCAACGTGCTGATGGGTGACATGAACGTGGTGGGCCCGCGCCCGGAACGGCCGGCGATCTTTCAGGATCTCAGCCGGAAGATCCAGAACTATGAGTTGCGCCAGATGGCCCGACCCGGCATCACCGGCCTGGCTCAGATCAACCAGAGCTACGACGCCGACCTAGAGGACGTCCGGCGCAAGGTGGGATTCGACCTGCAGTATGTGTCCCGGGAGAGCGTCCTTGAGGACATGCGAATCATGCTGAAGACCGTTCCCGTGGTCCTGTTCGGCAAGGGTGGCTGGTAGTCGCGCCCCGGGATCTCCCCACCACGCGTGACGCCGGCCACCCTACCTGGGTGGCCGGCGTCATTTTATGCCGCGCCGCACCGCGTCGTTGACCAGAGCGATGGCCGGATCCTGAACCCGCCGGAGTCAGACCCGGTACGGCAGCGGCGGCAGGCCAGCCAGGAACCGCCGCAGCCGCCATACGCCCGACGTGAGTTCGGCAAGTTCGGACAGGCTGTCCGGCCAGGCAAAGCGGTGCAGGAAGAAGGGGGCCTCCTCGGCCGTCAGGGGCCCGGTCCGAGGGTGACTGGGGTAGCCTGGCACGGTGGTCAGGGCGGCCGCGAGCCCCTGTCTCTGGAGCAAGTCCGCATGCCACCTGAGCTGCGCGGCCGGTGCCCCATTCGGATAGCAGAACACCGGCACCGTCGCCGAGGTTTCCTGTTGCAGGCGAGACCACGATTGGGTGACCTCGGCCTCCGCCTGCGAGGCCGACACCGCGGCCAGGATCGGGTGGGTCACGGAATGCGGGCCGAAGGTCATGCCGCTCGCGGCGCAACGGCGGATGGCATCCCACGACATCGGGCGGAAGCCCGGCGGCGCGGTCGCCGGCACTTCCAGCTCGAACCGGTGGCACAGGGCTGCCAGCGTGTCCAGCCGGATCTGGTCCGGAACCCACTGCAGCCGCTCCGCCAGCTGGCCGGCGGCCCGGATGGCACCCCCGGGGTCCTCCCAGGTCAGCCGGAGCGCTTCACCAGCGAGCTCCAGCTCGAGCGAACCCACCGGGGCGCGGACCATAAGGTATTCCAGCTGATCCCACCACAGCCAGCAGTGGCCGTCCTGGAATCCCGTCACGATGAATGTGGTTGCGGGGGCATCGAACTCCGCCAGGATCGGGGCGGCGAGATCGGCGACCTCCTCGTACCCGTCGTCGATCGTGATCGTGACCCCGCGGCCCCGGAAGGGCCGGCCCTGCTGCAGATCCCGGATCAGGTCGGCCAGTGGGACAATCTCGTAACGTTCCCGCCGCAGCCAGGCGAGGTGGGATCGGAGCATTGCGATGTCCATTCCCCGCCCACCAGCCCCGTCAGCGAATCGATGCAGCATGAGAATCGAACGGAGCCCGCTGCTGGTGAGGGCCATCAGCGGCCGGGCCGGTGGCAGGAGCAGCAGGTTGCGTACCCCATCCTTGAGTTGCTGCCCGCTCATGCGCGGTCACTCCGCAGGCGCTGGTAGAGCGCGAGGACACGGCCGAGATTCCGATCGCCGTCCGACCCCGGCGATACCCGGCGGGCGGGGACCGGAGCCGTGACCACCTCGATCGCGCGCCGCGCCACCGCGTCGGGGGCCAGCGGCGACACCAGCAGCACCCCGTTCGGACGCATCCCGTTGTCCGAAGCCAGCACCGGCACCCCCAGGTTCAGCGCCTCCCGCACCGAGAGCGAGTCGCCGTCGTAGGCCGTAATCCGGAGGAACAGGTCGGCCTCCGCGATGGCGCGCAGGGTCAGCCGGTGGGGGACGTCCCCCGCCAGCAGAATGTGGTTGCGTACCGGAGACACCGCGACCCGGGCCCGGAGTTCCTGCTCCTGGCTGCCGGTGCCGATGACGACCAGGCCCGCCCCGGGGAGTGCCCTCACCATGGCGGTCATGGCCTCGATCTGCAGCGGGACGCAGTATTCCGGCTCCAGGCCGCCCACCGCCACGAACAGGGGCCGATGCTGCGCGACGAAGTCGGCCAGCAGCGGCGGCAGGGGCTCGTGGGTCGGCGTGGGGGTGTCGCTATGCGGCTCGAGGACACTGGTTCGGGCTGGCGGAACCCCGAAGCGGTGGAACAAGTCCTCGATCTCGGGATTCACCGCGATCAGGTGGTCCAGGCTGCGCAGCGCCAGGCCTGCCATCGAGCGCGGTGTCGCGGCGCGTCCGGCCGGCGATGTCGGATAGCCCCCTGAGTGGAACGTCATGAGGCTGATCGCCCGGGGCCAGTGCCCGCACGCCGCGCACAACCCCAGGCCCCGCGGCGTCAGGTTGCCGCCCAGGTGGATGTGGAGCACGTCCGGCCGGAGCTGCGCCATCCGGGACAGGACCCCACCGATCGAGGTCGGGTAGTACTCTCCATCCTGCTCGGCCTTGCGGTGCCGGGTGATGTTCATGATGCTCACCCGCACCCCGGTCCCGCGCAGGAATCCCGCGAGAGCCATCACATGGGTCTGCACGCCGCCATGAGGGGGAGGTACCGGCCCGAACAGCAGAACGTGCATCGCCTGCGTCACCAGCAGATGCCGTGATACGCGCCCGCCGGAAGGTCCTCGCCGCGCAGCGCCCGGGCCAGATCCACGACCATCTGCTTCGGCCGGAGCCGGTTCGTGATGGTGCGGAATTCACCCGAGGTATTGCCGATGACGACGGTCTCGCTGGCGGCGAGGACCTCGTCGATGGTCTCGCGCATCAGTGACCAGATGTGGGGAATCTCCCGTTCGAGGTACTCGCGGTTGGCGCCGATCAGGCTGGCCCGGCTCACCTCACGATCGTAGATCGTGAGCTCGATACCCTTGCCCAGCAGCATCTCGATCAGGGTCACCACCGGCGATTCGCGCAGGTCGTCCGTCCCGGCCTTGAAGGCCAGGCCGAGGATGCCCACTCGGCGGGTACCGGTGGCGAGCACCATGTTGTGGGCCCGCTCGATCTGCAACCGGTTGCTTTCCATCGTGGCACTCAGGATCGGCGTGGGGATATCCAGCTCCCGCGCCCGGTAGGCGACGGCGCGCAGGTCCTTGGGCAGGCAGGAGCCGCCGAAGGCGAAGCCCGGCTTCAGGTAGGCAGGCGAAACATTGAGCTTGCGGTCCTCGACGAAGATCCGCATCACCTCATGGCTATCGACGCCCAGCGCCTTGCAGATATTGCCGATTTCGTTGGCGAATCCCACCTTCAGGCCGTGGAAACAGTTGCAGGCGTACTTGACCATCTCCGAGACCCGAACGGCCGTGATGTGCACCGGGGCATCGATCCCGTGGTACAGGCCGCTGACCCGCCCGGCCGTCTCCGGATCGTCCGCGCCGATCAGGGTGAAGGGCGGATCGTAGAAATCCTTGATCGAGGTGCCCTCCCGCAGGAACTCCGGGTTCGACGCGACGAAGATGTCCCGTCCGACCTTCCTGCCGGATGCCCGCTCCAGGGCGGGCACCACCAGCTCATGCGCCGTCCCAGGCAGCACGGTGCTGCGGATGACGACGGTGTGTGGCGTGGTCTTGGTCACGAGGGCCTCACCGATCTGGGCCGCCACCCGCGCGACGTAACTGAGATCGAGACTCCCGTTGGACCGGCTCGGGGTGCCGACGCACAGCAGGGAAATGTCCGACTCGCGAACCGCCTCGGCCACGCTCTGGGTAGCCCGGAGGCGCCCGGCCTTCGCCATCGAGGACACCAGCTCCCCGATGCCCTGCTCCACAATCGTCGCCTGACCGCGGTTGATCAGGTCGACCTTGGAGGCGGCCACATCCACCCCGACGACGTCAAACCCCTCCCGGGCGAAACAGGCCGCCGAGACGCAACCCACATAGCCCAGCCCAAACACGCTTACCTGTGCCGGCATGCCCTCATCCTTTGAGTTGAACTCCGTGACCGTCCCCCACGCCTGTCATTCCCCCATCAGCGCGCGTCGCAGCCCGAGATACGCGGGGCCGCCGATCGCCTTCGCCAGCTTCTTGCCATTCCACCAGGTCCACTCCCTCCACCGGGCCAGCGCCGCTCCCCGCGCAAAGCGCGCCGCCCGGATCGAGCCATCACCACGCCGCAGCGTGAACCGGCCGATGACCCGGACCCCGGCGTGGTGCTTCACCCCGACCTCGGGCTCGGACGTGAACAGCACCCGGATGCCGGCCGCAGCCGCCGTCGACGCGACCCGCCGCGAAAACCCCCCGCCCGGCACGGAGGCGAGGGTCACCGGACTCCCGAGCAGATCCGACAGCCGCCCGACGCTGTGCGACCATTCGCGCCGCAGTTCCGCATCCGTCAGCGCGGCCATCCGGAGCGGGTGACTCTCGGAGTGACTGCCGATCCAGTGCCCCCGGGATCGCAGCTCCCGGACTCCGGCCTCGGTGAGGAAGCCCGGCTGCCCCAGACGGCCGGTGGTCACGAAGAAGTGCCCGCGCCACCCTGCGCGCTCCAGCCGCGGCGCAATTGTCGTCAGGGCGCTGCACCCTCCATCGTCGAAGGTGAGCAGTACCGGGGGCGCGGGCACCGGACCCGCCAGGTCCAGCGCCGAGCACCGGGCTTCACTGGTAATGTCAGCCAGCGCGAGCAGATGGGCCTCAAAATCCGTGACGGAGAGCTTGTAGCTGTCCGCGGCCCTGCCAGGGAAGCCACTCTCCTGCCCCGACTCCATGACATCGTGGTACTCCAGCGCGTGCACCCGCATCCTAACCCGCCCTCCGAGCCACCCACCGCCGGAGGGAGGCGGACAGCCTGGGCTGGCCCCACACCGCCGACCCGCGGCCGTCCACGTCAACCGGCTGGGCCTGGCCGGCCAGCACCTGTTCGAGACGGGTCCAGACCGGCTTCAGGTTCTCCAGCACCACCCGATGTTGCACCACCAGATGGGATTCCTCGCCCTCTCGAATCGCCACCGTGAAGTGCCCGAAGATGGGGCCGGTATCCACGCCGGCATCGACCCGCAGCAGCGTCATGCCGACCCGCTGCAAGTCGCCCCTGGCCATCGCCCAGAAGCAGCCGTGGGCGTTGCGGTACTCGGGACAGATCCCCGGATGCATGACGAAGACGCCCGCCCGCGGGAGGCGGAAGATCCGCTCCTGCAACAGGTGCTTGCAGAGCGCCACCGCCAGATCCGGCCGGCAGTCCTGCAGAAAGCGCTCGACTGCGGGCACATTGGGGCTCCCGACAGCGATCCTGGGTACCTCGGGAACCGGCCCCGGATAGCGCCGCCGGAGGTCCTCCAGCGCCTGCCGCCGCCACCCGGCGTCGCGCCGGCGCCATCGCAGCAGGTAGTACACCCGGAACAGGAGCACATCCAGAAGGCCCAGCAGACCACTGCGGGCCAGCTCCCGCCTGGCCCGGCGGAGTCGGTCCTCTGCCCGATCATGGATGACCACGATGCCTCGCAGGTCCGACTCCGCGGCCAGCCACCGCGCCACACCTTCGAGATGAAGCGGCTCATTCGCATGGCAGATGAGCACCGACCGTGGCCGACCGCTCATCGACTGGCCGCTGACAGGGGCGCTCCCTCGTGCCGGGCGATGACCTGTTCGCAGATCGCCGCGAACTCCGCCGCGACGCTGGACCAGCCGAACCGCTCGCGGACGTATGCCCCGCCCTGCCGGGCCAGGCGTTCCGCATCGGTCGGCGCCGTCAGCAGGCGGACCACCGCGGCGGCAAATCCCGCCGGGTCATCCGCCATGAGAAGGTGCTTCCCGGCGAGCACCGGCAGGCCCTCGGCGCCGACCCTGGTGGTCACGACCGGGGCCTCCATGGCCAGGGCCTCGTAGATCTTGAGCCGAGTGCCGCCGCCGATTCGCATCGGCACCACGAAGACGCCCGCCCGTTCCATGTACGGGCGCACATCTGGAACGCCGCCCACCAGATTGAGCGCCGGCACGGCCGCCGCCAGTGCCTGCAGCCGGGCGGTCGGGTGTCGGCCGACCACGGTGAAGGTGACCTCGGGCAATACCGCGCGGATCCGCGGCAGGATCGCCGTGCTGAAATACTCCACCGCATCCTCGTTCGGCATCCATTCCAGGGAGCCGACGAAGGTCACCTCCCGCGGATCCCGCGGCGCCCCGCCGGGCGCGAAGAACGTCACGTCCACACCGGTGGCAACGGCGGACACCGCCTCCACGCCGTAGGCTCCCCGGATCGCGTCGCGATCCTGGTCGGAGACCGCGATCACGTGATCGAATCGGTGGCACTCCTGACGCTCGAACCGGCACATCCGGCGCCACTGCTCCGCGAAATAGGCTCGCCGCAGCGGATGGCTCGCGACGTCCGCGTGGCGTCGCCAGATCGCCGCCTCCACATTATGCTGAAACAGCACCGTCGGGATCGGCAGCCCGGGGGGCACGTTCTGACTCGGAAACAGGAAGTCGCACACCAGGATGTCGTGCTGCTCCGGCTGCGCCAGGGCCACCACCCGCTGCTGCATCGCCGCCGAGGCGTATTTGGCAACCGCATAGGGGAGGCGGCTCCACACATTGAGCAGCAGGTCACCGTACAGCCGCGGAGAATGCTTGGGCGTGGTACGGAAGGGGATCCGCGCCAGCACCTGGCAATACTCGGTCGCCCGCTCGGCGGCGTCGGGGGCCGCGCTGCCGTCGTCGAGGGTCAGGTAGGTCACCTCATGATGCCGAATCAGCTCGCGGAGCATGTGGTACGAACGGATCCGCCCGCCCTTGTCAAGCGGGTGGAGCAGCTCGGTCTTCAGCCAGAGGATCCGCATTACGCCGCTCCCGCGAGGACGCGGGTGGAGGTGAGCACCTCGCCGGCGGGTTCCCCATCGAGCATCACCCGCTGCCAGATCTCGAAATTGAGCAGGGCCCACAACCGCTCCGCGTGGCCACCCTCGCCGGCCAGATGCCGCTGACAGAGCTCCCGGACCACCCCCGGCTCGAACAGCCCGCGCGCCGTGGCCCGCTCCCCCAGCAGGAACTCGTCGAGCAGGTGGCGGTACGGGCCCCGCAGCCAGCGACCGATCGGCACCGGGAAGCCCATTTTCTTCCGGGTGAGGATTTCCACCGGCAGGATGCCCCGCATCGCCTCGCGCAGCACGACCTTGGTGGTGAGTCCGCGGAGCTTGAGATGGGCCGGCAACCGCGCGGCCCATTCCACCAGGGGATGGTCCAGGAAGGGCACCCGGCTCTCGATGGAGGCCGCCATGCTCATCTGGTCCTGTTTCATGAGGAGTTCGTGCAGATAGGTGTTGACGTCCGCGTAGAGCAGCCGGTCGAGCAACACGTCGCCGCGACGGCGCTGGAGCGCGGCGTGGGCCGCGGCATAGGGATCGATGCCCGCCAGCTCGCTCCGCAGGTCGGCCGTCAGGAGTCGCGCCTGCCACGCGCGGCCGAAGACCGCGAAGTTGTCGAAGTACAAGGTGTCCAGGTCGGCCGGGAGGGCCAGGAACGTCCGGCCAAGCCGGCGGGCGAGATTCCACGTCCCGGGTAACGACCGCACGCCCCCGCGGATCATCCGCCGCATCGCGGCCGGCACCAGTCGCTGATAGTCCTGGCCGAGCCGGGCGTTGATCAGGGTGACCCGGTAGCGGTTGTAGCCGGCGAGGGTCTCGTCGCTGCCCTCCCCGGTCAGCACCACCTTGACGTGCTGGGCGGCGAGCCGCGAGACGAAATTGAGCGCCACACTGGACGGGTGAGCCATCGGCTCGTCCTCGTGCCAGACCAGCCCGGGGACGGCTGCGAAGAACTGTTCCGGTGACACCACGACCTCGTGGTGATCGGTGCCGAAACGGGTACTCACCATCCGGGCGTAGTACAGCTCGTCCGCCTCCCGCTCCGCGAACGCTACCGAGAACGATTTGACCGGCTCGTCCATCAACCGGCTCATGATGGCGGTGATCGCCGCAGAGTCGATGCCCCCGGACAGGAATACCCCGAGCGGGACATCGCTCATCAGCCGGAGCCGCACCGCCTCGGTGAGCCGCTCCCGGTATTCCTCCACCAGATCGTGGTCGGAGCGGCCGGCGTGCCCCCCCGTCCCCATGGTGAGGTCCCAGTAGCGCTCGATCTCGATCTGCCCATCGCGCCATCGGAGGGTGTGACCCGGTGGCAGGCGCCGGATCCCCTGGAACAGGGTCTCCTCGCCCGATGGCGCGTGATTGGCCAGGAAGTCCGGCAGGGCGCCCCGGTTCAGCCCGGGCCGGACCGCCCCCGCCGCCAGGAGGGCCTTCATCTCGGAGGCGAAGTACAGGGCGCCGTCGGAGGTGTGGACGTAGTAGAGTGGTTTAACCCCGAAGCGATCCCGGATGAGGGTCAGTTCCCGGGCCTGCCGATCCCACAGGGCGATCGCGAACATCCCCCGCAGCCGCTGCACCGCCCGGTGACCCTCGCGGGCGTACAGGTGCAGCACGGTCTCGGTGTCACAGCGGGTGCGGTAGGTCACGCCGGCCCGCTCCAGCTCCTGCTTCAGCGTCGGGTGATTGAAGATCTCGCCGTTGTACATGATGCAGTACCGGCCATCGGCGCTGAACATCGGCTGGTGACCCGCAGCGACGTCGATGATGCTGAGGCGCCGGTGACCCATGCCGATGCCAGGCTCGACCAGCAGGCCCACGTCATCCGGACCGCGGTGCGCCAGCACGTCGCGCATCCGCTCCACCACAGACCGCTCCACGGACCGGGTCGAGCCACTGGGGAGGACGATACCGCAAATCCCGCACATGGTTCAGGGTTCCTTCTTCAGGGTACCGTTCTCCCACCGCGCGGCCACGGCGCGCCCCTCCGGATGCAGCGTGACTCCATCGACCATCAGGCCGGACGCCCCCACCCCCGCCACCGCGAGCGGATTCCCCGAGGGATCCCGCCGCAGCCACCCGAGACCGTCATGCACCCGGAGTCCCGCAACCTGGAGGTCGCCTCCGCTCGGCGTCAGCGCCAGGTCGTCGGTCCAGGCGGGGCTGGTGAGCCGCCAATGCCAGCCGGCGGCCGCAGGGCCGCCGTCGACCCGCAGGCCGGCCAGCCGCTCCTCCAGGCCGATCAGGCTGAGCACGGCCACCGTTCCCACGCAGTCCAGCTCGGCCTCCACCGCGAGGGCCGGCTCCAGCGCGCCGTAACACCGGGAGATCGCGCCGGGGACCAGGTCCAGCGGTCCGGGGGCCGAGACCCGCAGGGCGGCCGACACCACGGCCCCGTCCCGGCGCGGCACCGACAGGCTCAGCAACCCGGTGCCGCGCCGCTCCACCGCCACTCCCGAGGCCGTCTGAAAGCGCAGTCGGACCCGATGCCGACCCCGCGCGCTGAATCGGTCCACCACCAGCCAGTAACTGTCCTTCAGGAACAGCACCGTCCGCTGGTGCACCAGCGGATCGGGCAGCCGAGTGTAGCCATCATGCCAGGCCGTCAGCCCATCGATCCAGCTGCAGGTGAACCAGGACTCGACCGAGGTCCTGGCCCACCGGCTCCAGCGGAACATGCCCTCCGGCTCCGAGGACGACACCCCATCCACTGTCGCGGTGTTGTGGACCCCGGTACTGCGAAACCGTTCCCGCTCCTCCCCGACGTAGGACACCGTCCCGGGATCCACGAGGATCGGCACCCCCGCCAGGGTCAAGTCGAAGCTCAATGCATCCGCGTGAGCGTGTCCCGCCGCCAGGGACCCGTGCGGACCGGCGTCCACCACCATCAGATTCGACTCCGCGGACCACCCGTCCCGCAGCGCATAATACCCGCCGTCGGGGAAGCCACGGGATTGGGCTGGCGGCGGCGCGGGTGACTGCCCCTCGAAGCTGGCAAGTCCGGCGGGTCCAAGCAGCCAGACCAGGGAGGACCAGGGCGCACCGGCGCCAAAGCAATAATCCGGCCGATCCAGAACCACCGCCGCCAGTGCCAGGGTGTTCCGGAAATCGTCTGCCGGAGCGGGATCGAGGGCGCACAGCCGGCCGCCATCATCGTCCCCCAGGAGGGGCGTGGTGCCATCGGGTCGCATGAGATGCAGCAGCACATCGGTCGCCCGCGCGACCCGGTCCCGGAACCCGGTGGGCACCGGCAGGTCGAACTCCGCGGCGAGCAGCAGCGCGTGCAGATAGAAGTCGACGGTATAGCGCTGGTACCAGGTGGTCTGCTCGAAATACACTCCGTCCGGGTGGACCTGCCGCTCCAGCTGCTCGCCCAGAATCTTCCAGCCCAGCATTCGCCAGCGGAGCGTGGTCGGGGTCTCCTCCAATCGACAACCGAGATAGAGCAGTCCCAGCGCCTCGCCGGTCAGATGGGTATTGGGACTGAAATAGGTCGAGAGGTACCGCTCCAGGTGGCGGCCGTGTGCCCGCAGCGACCGCGCGACCTCGGACCACAGGTCCTCCCGCTCGGCCCCGGCGGCACGAGCCAGATGGGCGGCCCAGAGCCAGGCCACGGACCGGAGGGCGACTTCCAGACTGCTGGCCCAGTTGATCCCCCGGGTCGGCTCGTTCCGGGTCATCCAGTGCCGCCACTGCGTCTCCAGGCCATCGAGGAAACGAGGCTCGCCGGTCAGCCAGTAGGCCTG
>CALMOP010000211.1 GCA_937871775.1 uncultured Gemmatimonadota bacterium
TTTCGCCGAGTCGCTGACGGTGGTGATTTGTACCGGCGTACCCCCTGCGGCGGAGACCGACCACAGCCCGCCGTTGCCGAGCGCACCGGAGAAGACGATGCGATCCCCTGGTCCCCACGCCGCACCCCCAACGACGAAAGCGCTGGCGATCTTGACCGACGGCCCGCCTGCCACCGGCGCCTTCATCAGCGCTGCGCCCTGGACGAAACCGAGCCAGGCTCCATCGGGTGAGAAGAAGGGGGACGTCGCACCATCGGTACCGGGAATCGGCCGAGCCTCGAAGCGGTCGAGCTGGCGCAGGTACAGGCACCCTTCCGTCCCGTACACCAGGTTGGTGCCATCCGGCGAGATCGCGAGGATCGGCGTCTCGCCAAAGAACGACTCATAGCCAGTCGGCACCGGCACGGCGAACCGCGTGATTGTGGGCGGCGGTACCGTCTGGCCCCGCCGCCACCTCGCAATGGTGGCCGCGGCCAGGATCGCGACGACGGCGACGGCTCCCCATGCCGCCCACCGCAGGCGGGCTGAGACGCGAGCGGTCCGGCCGCCCTTCCGCCCTTCCGCCCTCCCCCCCTCCAGTGCCTCCGCAAACTCCGCCGCGCTCGCGAACCGATCCGCTGGCAGCTTCTCCAGCGCGGTGAGCACCGCCGCCTCCAGCGCGGGTGGCACCGCCTTGCGGAGGACCGAGGGCCGCCGCGGCGTTTCGGTCATCAGCTTGGCGATCACCGCCTGGGTCGTGGTGCCGGTGAACGGCGGCTCCCCGGTCAACATCTCATAGGTCACGGCGCCGAGGGCGTAGATGTCGGTCCGGGCATCGAGTTCGCGCTCGGCGGTGGCCTGCTCCGGGCTCATGTACTGGGGTGTGCCCAGGGACAACCCGGTCTCCGTCAGCCGCGCCCCGCCGGCCTTCCGCATCGCCAGCGCGATTCCGAAGTCCGCCACCAGCGCCTGTTCGTCGTGGAGCAGGATGTTCTCGGGCTTGATGTCGCGGTGCAGCACGCCGCGCCGGTGGGCGTAGTCGAGCGCGGAGGCAATTGCGGTGGCGATCCGCAGCGCCTCGGCGATGGGCAACTGCTTCTCCCGGTTGAGCCGGTCGCGGAGGGATTCCCCCTCATTGAACGGCATGACATAGAAGAGGAAGCTCCCGGCTTGCCCCGAATCGAACAGCGGCAGGATGTGGGGATGCTGAAGGTTCGCGGTGGTCTTGATCTCGGCGAGAAACCGCTCGGGCCCCAGGACGGCCGCCAGTTCGGGTCGCAGGACCTTGAGGGCGACCTGGCGATCATTCCGCAGGTCGTGCGCGAGGTACACCGTGGCCATCCCACCCAGGCCCAGTTCGCGGTCGAGGCGGTAGCGGTTGGAGAGGGCGGCGGCGAGAGATGCCGGCGAGGTCATGAGCGACTCGAGCTCGCGGCTGAAGCCGCGACTCGGTTGATGTCACTGAAGTGACGCAGGGCCCGGTGACGTGGTCGCTTTAGCGACATCAGCCGAGCCGTCGCTTCAGCGACGAGCGCGCGCACCATGCCGCCCTGGCCCAGTTCGCGGTCGAGCCGGTAGCGGTCCTGGAGCACAGGCTGGTTCATCGCGGGGCCAGATGAAGCTTGTCAAGCAGCCGCCGGAACCGCGGGTCCTGGCGCATCGGCGCGAACTCCGGCGACGCGACGATGGTTGGGGCGAGTGCCGAATGCGCCTCGCTGCCCCGCTCCAACCAGGTAAACGCTCGCTGGTAATTCCCCAGTGTTGCCCACGCCGCCGCCACGTACTCGGGAACGAGATATTCCCGGCCCCACCGCGCCTCCAGGCCGCGAAGGACCTGTTCCGCATCGGCCCGTCTCCCGGTCCGGGCATAGGCGACCGCCAGGTACGCCGTGGGGTGGCCCAGAGTCCGGGCGGCCCGCTCGAGCAGGGCGAGGGCCTCCGGGTACAGCCCGTTGGCGAGAAGGGCGTAGCCCGAAAAGCATTCCTCGTACACCAGGCCCGGGGCGATCGCCTCAGCCCTGCGAGCTTGAGCCACCGCGGAATCCCCGCCACCGGCGAGCGTCATGTAGTAGGCCGCCACATGATTGGTGATGGGAGAAAGCGGATCGGTCCGGACCCACTCACGGGCCGCTACCAGGGCACCGGTCGAATCGCCGTCGATGAGGCGAGACATCATCAGGACTTGCCTGGCCGTAGCTTCATTGGGGTTCAGGGCAAGCGCGCGGTCGGCCTCCTGCCTGGCGGCCTCCCAGTCCCAGGCATAGAGGAGATTCGCGGCTGCCAGCAAGCCGTGCGCCTCGGCCAGGTCGGGATCGAGTTGAATGGCGTGCGTCGCCGCCTCGATCATCTTCGGGTAAGCCTCCTTGGGCGGCAGATAGGCGTCAGCCAGCCAGAAGTAGGCGAGCGCGATCCCGGAGTAGGCTCGGGCGTACAACGAGTCTCTCGCGCGAACCTCCCGGAAGAGGCCGAGCCCTTTCTCCAACCCTTCCCTCGCGCCCTGGTTGACGAAGTACTTCCCGAGGAGGTAGCGATCGTAGAGCTCGGGGCTGGTCGTCTGGGTGGCGAAGACTCGGCTCGAATCCTCCATGCCGATCGTGATACGCAACGCGCTTGCGATGGCCGTGGCGACCTCGGTCTGCACTGCAAAGGCATCCTTCACCTCGCGCTGGAAGCCATCGCTCCACAGGACCAGGCCGCCGGCCACACTGGTGAGCTGGACGTTGAGTCGCATCCGGCTTCCCTCCCGCCGGAGGGAGCCCTCGAGGACCGCACTGACACCCAGCCGCCTGCCAGCCTCGCGCCCGTCCAGGCCCTGCTGTCCCTTGAACGTGAAGGCTGAGCTCCGCGCCGCGACCCGGACACCGGGAAGCTTGGCCAGCGCCGTGGTGAGTTCATCCGTAATCCCGTCGGCGAAAAACTCCTGGGTGGAATCCCCGCCGACGTTCACCAGCGGCAGCACCGCGAGCGAGCGGATCGGCTCGGCCGGTGAAGCCCTTCCCTCCCCCCGCGTATTCGCCGTTCCTGATCCGCGCTGCCACAGCCCGTGGATCCCGATCGTGAGCAGCACGAGGGCACCAACCCCGACCGCGAGGCGCCGACCTCGTAACCCGCTCAGCCGCCGCACTGCGGCGAACGTCCCATCACGGGATGTCAGCGGAATCGTGTCCAGGCAATCGAGCAGCAGTCGGGCGGCGGCCGGCCGTTCCGCGGGTCCCTTGGCCAGGCACCGCATTACCAGATCACGCAACGCCTCCGGTACCTCCGGCCGCTTCTCGCCGATCGGCACCGGGGTCTCCGACAGGTGCGCCCCCAGCAGCTCCTGGGCCGACGCCCGCCCGGCAAAGGGATGCGCCCCCGTCAACATCTCGTAGGCCAGAACGCCCCAGGCGTACAGATCGGTGCGATGGTCGGCCTGCGGGTCGCCCACCGCCTGCTCCGGTGCCATGTACGCCGGCGTACCTATCACCGTGCCGGCGTAGGTGACCGTAGCCGGATCGGCTTGGGTCCGTGACGCCGACAGCGCCTTGCCGATCCCGAAGTCGGTGACCACCGCGGTCCGGCCGGTCAGGAGGACGTTCTCCGGCTTGATGTCGCGATGGACGACCCAGTGCTCGTGGGCATACTCCAGCGCGAGCGCCACGTCCCGCAGGATCGAGCGGGCTTCGGCGATGGAGATGGGGTCCCCCGCCAGCCGGTCCCGGAGCGTTTTGCCCTCGACGAACGGCATGGTGTAGTAGGGGAGATCGCCCGCGGTGCCCGCCGAGAGGAGCGGCACGATGTGCGGATGTTGCAGCCGTGCCGCGAGCCTGATCTCGCGAGCAAAACGGTCGGCATTGAGGCCCGCCGCGATCTCCGGGGCCAGAACCTTGATCGCGACCCTCCGACCCAGTGAGCGTTCCTCGGCCACGAACAGGCGCGACATACCGCCGCCGCCGAGTTCACGCTCGATGGTGTAGGTATCGCCGAGGGTGGCCTGGAGCTGCGCTCTGAGATCAGCGGTCATGATCCGCCGGGTGAAATGCCGGTGAATAGCGCCTTCACAAATTGCCGCTAGCGTGGACTCATTCGGGCCCCTGGAGACTCGCTCGCGGTCGGGTCGCGCTGGCGCGCGCCTTCAGGCCGCTTGGTCGCGGCCCGGCTGGTGTCGCTGAAGTGACCAAGGACCTCAGGAAACGGTCGCTTCAGCGACATCCGTGGAGTCGTCGCTTCAGCGACGAGCCGGCGCGCCATGCCGCCCAGCTCGCTCTCGAGCCGGTAGCGGTCCTGCAGGGCGGCGCCCAGACCGGGCACGATGGAGGCCATGGAGCGGCGGCTCTTATCTCTACTAGGGAAGGGACCCCAGGCTAATCTGCGAGGTACCAGTGAGGAGCGCCAGCCGAAATCTGATGGCTGCCCCGAGAGTCGACCGGCCCGGTCCTGTTGCCTGAAGCCAGCCCGATTTCCCTAGTCGTGTTTCTCCACCTTGATCGCTTTCTCTCGCCTGCTCTCCGCCGTAAGTTAGGGGCATGTCTTCCGCCGACCAACTGCGAGCCACGGCCATCATCACGTTCCGCGAGGAGCTGGCCCGCCTCGAAGCCGGCGGCGTGGTGGCCCTCGATGCCGCGACTCGGGACCGGATCCGCGCCCACCACGAGGCTACCCTCGCCGCCCTGGCGGCGCACGGCGATGTAGACCTGAGTGCCGGCGCGGCGCGGCTCTCCGCCGGCATGCGGGTCGCCACCCTGCTCGGGACCATCGCGCTCTCGACCGCGTACGGTCTCTTCGTCGGGGCCCACTGGGGCGGGCTCAGCCTGACGCCGCAGCTGGCGCTGGTCGTCCTCCCGCCGCTGTTGCTGGTCGCGCTCACTCATGTCGCCGCGGCGCGGGAACCCTCCGGCTACGTCGCCTCCCTGTTGGCCACAGTCGCGGCCATCGCCTTCGCCATCAACCTCGGCACCCTGGGCCAGCTCTTCAATCTGCCGGATTCCCGGGCCGCACTGCTCGCGGTCGGCGCTTTTGCCATGCTGCTCGCCTACGGCTACGGCCTCACCCTGCCGCTCGTCGTCGGCATCGGCGGGATCGGCGGCTGGATGTGGACCCTCGGCGCGGTCCCGCTGGGGCTGTGGTGGCGCGACGGATTCAGCGTGTTCGAGCCGCTGCTCCTGGCGGGGCTGCTGACGCTGTGCGCGCCGGCCTGGATTCGCGGTCCGGAGCGCTTTACCCCATGGTACCGGGGACTCGGCGCCGGGGCCCTGGTGCTGGGCCTGGTGCTGCTGGGGAGCAACGGCACACTCAGCGGGTTCGCCGTCGCCAACCGACATGCCATCGAGATCGGCTATCAGGTGGCTGGCGCGCTGGCCCTCACCGCCCTCGTAACCTGGGGTATCCGGCACGACGAACGCCTGGTCACCCAGATCGGTACGGCAGGCGCGGTACTGTTCCTGTTCCTGCGACTGGTGGACTGGTTCTGGGCCCTGGTACCGAAGTGGCTCTTCTTCCTGCTGGTCGGCGGCTTCGCCCTGGCCGTCCTGCTGGTCCTGCGGCGTCTGCGCCGAGCGGAGGCGAGATGAAATGGGCCCTCGCCGGAGTGGCCCTGGTGGTCGCCTCGAACGGCGTGGTGCTGATCGGGGCGGGGCGCGAGCACGCGACACCAGTCACCCTCACCGCCCTCGATGCATGCGCCGGACACCTCATCGGAGGAGATAGCTCCGACGAGGCCCCCGCGCTCCGGCTGGTGGTCGCGCCCGAGTCGCTCTCTGTTCCAGCGGGGTTGGACGCCCCCGGGCTCGGGGCCCTGGGTTTCAGCGAAGCGGTAATCGCTGCCATGGGCCGGGAGCGCGACTCGACCTTCCACTGGCCCCGGTCGCGACCCGCCTGGATACGGCTGCGCCAGCGGGGTGATTCGCTGGAGCAACTGGTCGTGGTCGAGGTCGCGCCGCGGCGGGAGCTGCTGCCGCCCGACACGACCTCGCTCGTGATCCGCGGGCTGGTCGGGGTTCGGGAGCGTCGCAGCGGTCCGGCGCCAGACCCAGCCGGCGGCCACGATCACGCCGCGATGAGCCGATCCGGCACGCCCGGAGTGATCTACCCGGCGGTGCTCGAGGTCATTCCCTCCCAACTGCACCTCGATCGACACCAGATGGTCACGCTGCGCGGCGCCCTGACCGACACCCTCGGGTGCGCGCTCACGCGGCAGGTGGTGATCGCCCACGGCGCCAAGGGCGGGATCTGGGTCGAAGCAGTGCGCTGAAGCCAGCGGTCAGCATTCAGCGTTCAGCGATCAGCATTCAGCGTTCAGCGTTCAGCGTTGCGCTCTCGGCTGACGGCCGAGGACCGAGTCGATCGGCGAGTCGGGTGATCTCCGAACGCAGTGCGAGGCGTTCCAGCCAGTGGGTCGGGATCCCCCGGACACCATAGAATGCCCCGGCGACCGCACCGCACACCGCGGCGGTGGTGTCGGCATCGTCGCCGAGGTTGGCCGCCAGCAGAATCGCCTCCTGAAAGCTGTCGGTGCGCGCGAAGGCCCACAGGGCGGCCTCCAGGCTCTGCACCACATACCCAGTTCCCCGAATGTCCGCCTCTGACTCGCTCCGATAGGCTCCGCGGGCGATGGCCCGGATGCTCTCCCCTGCGACAAGTGACTCCGCGTCGCCGAGCATGACCTCATCCCTGGCCTGCCCCAGCAACGCCCGGCAGATGATGCGAGCGAAGAGGCGGCATGCCTCGACACACTCGGCCGTGCCGTGGGTGGTGCGCGAACTCTCCCCCGCGGCCTGTTCCACGGCGCCGAGATCGGGAAAGTAGTACATCGGGATCGGGGCCAGCCGCATGATACAGCCGTTGCCGGCGCTGCGGGGGTCCGTGGACCCAGCGAAGGGGTTCCCCTCGCGCTGGTAGCGCCGGAGCGCGGACTGCACCGTGGTGCCGATGTCGAAACAGATTCCGGTACTGCTCAGGTACCCGGTGTCCGCCCATCGGCAGTAGCGCCGCATCTGATCGTGGGCGTCAAACCCGCCACGCTCGATCAGACTGGTCGCCAGGCAGAGCGCCATCGAGGTATCGTCGGTCCACTGCCCGGGACGGAGCCGGAACGGGCCGCCGCCGACCATGTCGGTCAGCGGCTCGAAGCTCCCCCGCCGCCGGAACTCCAGCGTGGTCCCGACGGCGTCGCCGACGGCGAGGCCCAGCAGGCAGCCCCGGAATCGTTCGCTGGTGTTCATCGGGGTTTCAGTCGGTTGAAGGGCCGCGGAGGATACGCTACCAGTCGAGCACCAGCCGGATCCAAGCCGAGTCAGTGGGCAACCGGCATGAAGTCAGTGATGAGGATGGTCCCTTCCTTGGGGTCTTCTTTGTCATAGCACAAGCACACTTGCACATCGCGCCGTACGCCGTCCGCGTGCAGAGAAAACCTGTGAATCGGCCTTGACTCGAAAAGACCAGGGGGGAAGGTGGCCTGGCGCGGATTCGCAGCAAGCTTGATGAGCGCGATCCTGATTTCATCGACGGCGGCAAGATAGGAATTGCGTGTTTTCTAGCGCTCGCCTAAGTACCTCTGGATCTTGACTTGAGTGCTACGCGGGAGCTTTGGCTCGTAGCTCATCCACGAACTCACTCAAGGTTACGGAATCACCATCCTTAGCCTCTTGCTCGGCACGTAAGACATCCTCGAGCCTAAATCCAACGCGTTTCGTTCCAGCATGCTTCGCGCTTTCCATGGGGATCCGTTGACCGTTCCGACTCATCGCCTTGAAAGGCTCGGTCTGATAGACCACGTCCGAGACAAGCTCCTTGGTAGTCATCTGCAGGTAGTTCTTGACCACATAGGCAAGCACAGCTAGCTCGCCGATACCAAAGTCGAATGGGACCGGTTGGTGATGATCGACCACTCGATGATAGCTGCCCTTCCACCAGGGCTCTCTCTCGTCCGACACTAGCCCGGCTTCGACAAGTTCCTCTACAGCGACCTCGATTGCTTGATCGTAAGGACCATGCTTGTACTTGTACCATCGGAACGACGAGATCTGCTCCCCCAAGTATTCCAGAGAGAGAAGATCGGCCATATAGATCAGCTTCACGAGGTGTTTCCGTGGGATACCGCGGTATTGCTGGGCGAAGAACTTGACGAGTTGAGCATTACGGCTGAGGTCCGGGCTCACAACTGACCTCCTCGCCGATCGAAGAAACAAGGCAACAAGTGTTGCGTGTCTCAGTCGGCAACCGTACCGAACGTACCCCGAACAGCGAGGTATCGCAAGCGCTCGACCGAAATCAGTTGACCGTCACAAGGCTGCCAGTCCTCCCCACCGCCAGACCGGGTCGACTCACCCGCCCTACGCCCACGGCCGCCACCCGATCACCCCGTACCCCAGGAGATACCCCGACGCGACCAGGTTGAGCAGCGAGCACCCCAGGGCATGCAGCCGGATGGCTGGCCGCACCTCGGCCGTCGGCACCCGCAGGGATGAGTACAAGCCGGCCACGGAGAGCAGCGGGTATCCGAGCGTCAACAGGAACAGCCCCACTGACCACACTGTCGGCCTGGCCAGGGTGGCGAACGGGTCGTCGGTGGTCAGGATGGTGATGCCGACGACCATGGCGATCACCAGGGTGGCCAGCAGCGGCCAGGTCCGGACCATCAGGTGGGGGCTTCCACGGAGCCGCCGGAACAGCCAGCGCGGCACCCAGACCAGCGCGAACAGCAAAGTGAGCGCCATGCCCAGCGTCCACAGCCCCGCCAGGCCGAGCTCGAGCCAGGCCACCGGGGTCGCGATCCGATGGAGCGAGGGGCCGAACTCACCCGACTGCATCGAGACCGGCTCGCCGTTACTGCTGTCGCTGGTCAGGGCAAGCACCACCGCCGCGGTATGGGTGGGGCGGAACAGCCGATCGCTCACAGCGACCAGGGTATCCGGCGATTCGAGCAGCGGCATCTCGACCAGCAGAGTGTCGCCTGGTCGCACCCGGGTGAGGCCCAGCAGTCGCTCCAGAAAGTACATGTCCTGGCGGCGGGGATTATCGGGACGGAACCACCCGGTGTACGCCGCCCGCAGCGCCGGAGCGAGCCGCGCCGCTGGCGGCACCGGTTGCGGCGTCAGGCCGCTGGTCAGGAAGCGCCGCAACAGCCGGCCGATGGCCTTGTAGGCTTCGCCGCTGGCGGTATTGATCATCACCGCGTACCCCACCCCCTGACCGGGCAGATAGGCCAGGTCGGTAAGCCCGCCGGCCACCCCACCGTCATGCCCGTACCAGACGAACCCGCTGTCCACCTTGGAATAGAGGTGGAGACCGTAGCCGGTGGTCAGCCCCGCCCGGGCGCCCAGCCCCGATGCGGGATGCTCCATCCGCTCCAGCTCAGCCCGGCGCAGCACCTCCTGACCGTTCACGGTGCCGCGGCCGAGCAGGAACCGGAGGTACGCGGCCATGTCGAGCGGCGAGGCGTTGATGGAGCCGGCGGGCCGCACCAGGATGTGCCAGTACGGAAAGGGGGTGACGCCGTCGTTGTGGTAGAGCGTGGCGCCGCGCCGACGCACCAGGTCGGTGCGGAGGTAGCTGGCTGTCCGCATCCCGATGGGGTCGAAGAGCCACGCCTGGACCAGTTCCTCGAAAGGTCGGCCTTCCAGCCTTTCCACTATATAGGCGGCGACGGCGGGGCCGGCGTTGTTGTAGGCGAAGCGGGTTCCGGGCCGCCACCGGGACACCCGGGGGACCGGGTTCCAGTCGAGCCCCTGACGCAGGGTGAGCGGGGTCGAGTCGTTGTTGCCGTAATCCTTGAGGGCGAAGTCATCCCAGCCGGTGGTGTGCTCCAGCAGGTGGACCACCCGTACCGGGTCGGTCGCTTCCCAGCGGTTCTCGAACCTGATCTCCGGGACCAACTGTCGCACCGGGGTGTCCAGGGTGAGCTTGCCGTCGCGCACCAGCCGGAGGATCGCCATCGCGGCGAAGGCCTTGGAGGTGGATCCGATCCGGAACAGGGTATTCTCGTCCGCGGCACGGCCACTGGCGACGTCCGCCTTCCCCAACCCACCTGCCCAGAGCACGGTGTCCCCCTGGATCAGGGCGATCCCCGCGGCCGGGGTGTGGGTAGCCTGGAGGATGCTGTCGACCCGCTGCTGCAGCCCATCGAGGGTGGTGGGCAGCGAGTCGCGTGCCGAGTCGGGTGTCGCGGCGAGCCACACGAGGGCGAGCGGGATCATGGGCAGGTGGGCTGGCTGGTGGTCGGTCCGGGGATCGGGTGTCACGTCTCCAGCCACAATGCTACCCCGCTCGGGACCGGGGTACAGTGCCCGGTGGTAGGTTGGCCGTCAGCCGTCAGCCGTCAGCATTCAGCGGTCCACGGTCACTGGTCATGCAGCTCCCAGAACCGGGATCCGTTTCAGCGGGTCGACGAACGGCATCGCGGTAACGGTGGCGGCGCGGCGTCCCCACTCGCTGGTCACGGTCACGGAGGTGCCGGGCACGGCCAGTTCGCTCGGCAGCCAGCAGTAGCCGATGTTCTTCTTGAGTCGGGGGGAGTAGATCGCGGAGGTCACGGGCCCGACCTGTTGGCCCCGTACCTGGGCCGGCCACTTGGTGAAGTTCAGCGCCGGGAAGGGGTCACCGTCCAGTTCGATGCCGGCAATCCGGCGGTTCACGCCCCGGTCGCGGATACGCCGCAGGGCATCCAGCGCCACGCACTCGCCTTTCATGTCACAATCCACCAGCCGCTCGAGCCCCAGCTCGAACGGGTTGTGCTCGTAGGTCATGTCGGCGCCCCAGTTGAAGATCCCGCCCTCGATCCGGCGGATGTCGGAGGGCCCCGTCGGCCGGATGTTGTACGGAGCCCCCGCCGCCAGGATCTTCTCCCACAGCGCGGTCCCGCGGGACGGGTCCAGCAGATAGACCTCGTAGCCAATCTCTGAGGTCCAGCCGGTCCGGGTGACGACCACCGGGATCCCATCGACCTGGGTCTCGCGGAAGAAGTAGTACTTGAGTTCGAGGATCTCCTCCCCGAAGAGCGCCCGCACCACGTCGCGGGCCTTGGGCCCCTGGATCTGCAGGGGGTGGACATCCGCCTCGCTGAGTTCCACGTCGAGACCGGCCCGGGCCGCCAACCCCTTGGCGTAGAACAGGACGTCGCTCGACGCGAGGGCAAACCAGAACCGGTTCTCGCCCATCCGGGTCAGCACCGGATCGTTCAGGATCCCGCCGTCCGGCGCGCAGATGAGCACGTACTTCGCCTGGCCCACCGCGCAGGCGGACAGGTCCCGCGGGGTCATCAGCTGGGCGAAGCGCAAGCCATCTCTGCCCGAGACCTCCAGGCAGCGCTCCACCGCCACGTCCCACAGCGTCACGTGGTTCAGCAAGTGCCAGTACTCGGCCTCGAAGTCCAGGTAGTTGGTTGGGAAGAGCATGTGATTGTACACCGTGTAACCGCGGGGGCTGTGACGCTGTTCAGCCTCGTAGAAGGGCGAACGGCGCAGGCGGGCACCCCGCTGGACCAGGCCCATATCGAATGGCGGCACGATGGCTCCCTTTCAGGTCGGACCCCAGCTTGTCGGGACCGTCGTGAAGCGGGAATGAATCGACGATGAAGCGAGGGGGAAGCGAAGACGAAGCCACTGGCTGGGCCTGCCCTGCGGCTCTCTCGCACCCCCCATCCCCGACCCCGCCACTTGACTTCCCTGCCCAATCCACGATGCTGCGCAGTGGCTGCGCCCGGCTCAGTCGTCTTCCCGAGGTGCGCCATCTCTTTAGAGAGGGCTGCTCGTGTCCCGACGTCGCCTTGTCCTGGTCCTGGGAATCGCCGTCCTGGTGGCGCTCGTGTTCGTCCCCTTCCTGGTGGGCCTGCTCGCCGACTGGTGGTGGTTCCGGGAAATCGGATACCAGGTGATCTTCACCCGACAGTTGGTCACCCAGTTGCTGCTGTTCCTGGTCGCGGGGAGCGTGGCCGGTGGGGTGCTCTACCTGAATTTGCGCGCCGCCCAGCGCGGGCTGGTCCCCGACGGCCCGGTGGTCCGATTGGGGTCCACGGCCCCGCGGCTCGAGCTCACCTTCATCCTCCGCCGCCTCAGCCTGCCGGCAGCCGTGGTGGCCGGCGTGCTGGCCGGGCTCGCGGGCACCGGCGCATGGGATCTGGTGCTGTGGGCGCTGCACCGGACTCCATTCGGCATAACCGACCCGATCTTCTCGCGCGACATCGGGTTCTACATCTTCGCCTTGCCAGCCCTCTCCGTGGGCCTCGGTATCCTCACCAGCCTGACGGTCCTCTGCCTGCTCCTGGTGGTGCCGATCTACTGGCTCCGGGGCGACATCATTGTCCGCCCGCGGCTGCTCCGCCTGGAGTACTCGGCAGGGCTCCACCTCGCCATGCTGATGGCAGCGCTGCTGGGGCTCACGGCGCTCCGACTGTGGCTGGTGGACACCCCCGAACTCCTCTACTCGACGACCGGCCCGCTGGTCGGCGCCAGCTATACCGACCTGCACGCCCGGCTGCCGGCCCTGCGGCTCTCGGCAATCTTCGCGGTCGCAGCCGCAGTGGTGATCCTGGTCGGCGCGCTGCGCGGGCGGCTCGCCCTCTATGCCTTGTCGGCAGTGGGCGGTTACCTGCTGGTGGCCGCCCTCGGCCGGGGCATCGTACCCCAGGTGATACAGCAATTGGTGGTCGCGCCGACCGAGCTGACGCGGGAGGCCCCGTATCTCCGGTATCACATCGCCGCGACCCGGGCAGCGTGGGGACTGGACAGCGTGGAGACCCGGGAGCTGAAGGGCGAGGCGGAGTTGAGCATGGCGGACCTGAAGGCCAATGGCGCAACCATCGACAACGTTCGGCTCTGGGACCGGGATCCACTGCTGCTGACCTTCGGACAGCTCCAGGAAATCCGGACCTACTATGACTTCATTTCGGTGGACGATGACCGGTACTGGATCGACGGGAAGTATCGGCAGGTCCTGCTTTCACCCCGCGAACTCAACAGTGCCTCGCTCCCGACGCGGACCTTCATCAACGAGCACCTGACGTTCACTCACGGCATGGGCCTGACCCTGAGTCCGGTGAACCAGGTTACGACCGAGGGTCTGCCGGTGCTGTTCATCAAGGACCTGCCGCCCGTCTCCAACGTCGGGCTGTCGGTCACCCGCCCCCAGATCTACTACGGGGAGCGCACCGACGGGTATGTCTTCGCCGGCACCCGGCAACGCGAGTTTGATCACCCCTCAGGCGAGGCGAACGTCTACGCGGCCTACGCCGGCACGGGCGGCGTCCCGGTCACCAGCCTCTGGCGGCGCCTGGTACTGGCGGCCTACTTCGGATCAACGAAGGTCCTCTTCTCCCAGGACATCACCAACGACAGCCGGGTACTCTACGTCCGCAACATCGCCGACCGGGCCCGGAAGGCGCTCCCGTTCCTGCAGTTTGACCGCGATCCCTACCTGGTGATCGCGGCGGATGGTACTCTCAAGTGGATTCTGGATGCCTACACAGCCACCTCGCGGTACCCCTATGCCCAGCGCCTGCCCGACGGTACTACCTATATGCGGAACAGCGCCAAGGTCGTGATCGATGCCTACGACGGATCGGTCCACGCCTACATCAGTGCGCCGGGGGACCCGCTGATCCGGACCTGGGCCAGCATCTTTCCCGACATCTTCGCGCCGCTGGACAGCATGTCGAAGGACCTGCGGGCTCACCTGCGTTACCCGGACGACCTGTATCGGGTGCAGACCAGCCTCTACACCACCTACCACATGGACAACCCGGACGATTTCTATCATCGGGAGGACCAGTGGCAGATCCCCGTGGTGGACCAGACCGACGGGTCGGTGCCGTTCATGCGCCACATCGTCATGCGGCTGCCCGAGGAGTCCAGCGCCGAGTTCATCTACATGGTGCCCTTCACCCCGCGGGGCAAGGACAACCTGGCGGCCTGGATGGTGGCGCGGAACGACGGGGCGGCCTACGGCAAGCTGCGAGTGTACCGGCTCTCGCGGCAGAGCCTGGTGTACGGCCCGCAGCAGATCGAGAACCGGATCAACCAGGACACCGAGATCTCGCGCCAGATCTCCCTCTGGGACCAGCGCGGTTCGCGGGTGATCCGGGGCGACCTGCTGGTGATCCCGATCGAGGAGTCCCTGCTGTACGTCCAGCCGCTCTACCTTCAGGCGGAGGGCGGGCGGATTCCGGAACTCAAGCGAGTGGTGGTGGCCTACCAGAACCAGGTAGTGATGCAGGAGACGCTGGAGGGTGCGTTGAACGAGTTGTTCGGCGGGTCTACCACGCCACAGAGCCGGAAGCTGCCCTCCACCGCGAGCCGGGAGACCGCAGGTACGGGGGTCCAGGCGCTCATCGCGGAGGCGCAGCAGCGGTACCGGGCCGCGCTCGAGGCCCAGCGGCAACTGGATTGGGCGCGCTATGGCGAGGAGATCCGCCAGCTCGGCACGGTGCTGGAGCGGATCCAGGCGGAAGCGAACAGGGCACGGCCGTAGGCTCCGCGGTTGCGACGGGAGCGGAGCGATCGGTGCGCGACGGGCCGGCGGTGTGTGGGCGATCCAGGTGGAGGTTGAGCACCTGGCCCAGTGGCGGGACCAGAGCATGTGGCGGGCGGCACAACACTTTGCTCGGGTGATCCGCCGAACCCGACCCTAGCGCCGCCGGGTTCCGGGCCCTAGCATAGGCCGTATCACTGACACACCCCCCCCAAAAAGGCGGTCCCCAT
>CALMOP010000212.1 GCA_937871775.1 uncultured Gemmatimonadota bacterium
GCCAGTTTCCACCCCCATCGCGTTGTAGGCGTCCCCCTCGGCGAGGTGCCACGCCAGCTCGCCAATGGAGCGTCCCTTGGGATCGGGCCGGAAGTCGTACTGGTCCCGCGGCAGTGCCTCAAGCACCCGGATGGTCCGCTCGGCGTCCTGGTCCCAGGTCTTGATCAGGAATTCGAGCTCCTGTGGTGTCATGGCGGGTCTCCTGGTGGTCGAGTATGGCGGGGAGCGATGATCCGCCGGCAGGCTTACCTGCCACTCAGTATGTGCGGCCGGATGAGTGGCCCGTCAAGGACCGCTACCCGAGGGGGACGGGGGCCCGCCTGGTCTGCTCCACCTCCGCCCAGGCCTGGGCCTCCCGCCCCAGCGCGCCGGTGAGGCCCCGCAGCTCTCCCTCCACCTCGGGGTCACCGGCGCCGACCACCGCCAGCAGCCGCTGCAGACCCGCCTGGATCTCGAGGAACCGCTGTACCAGGCGGTCCCGCTGCTGCTCCAGGTCGCCCCGCATGGACACTCCGGCGGCGGAGGTGTCGAGTTCCGCCAGCGCCTCATCCAACCGCGACAACTCGCGGGCGCCCCGGGCCGCCACCGGAATCACTTCACTGACCAGTGTGGCGGGTCCCTGTGGGTCGGCGGAGTCTGAGCCCAGCACCCGCGCCAGCCGGACCACCCCGGTGAACAGCGCGCGCGCCGGACCCGCGGGCAGCTCGGCGGCAGTCGCGACGATCTGCCCTTCGGTCTCGGGCGGCAGCCGCGGTCCCCTGGGAGTGCGCCGTACCAGCGGGTTTCGGCCGGCCCCGATCGCTCCGATGAGAAGCAGGCCCGCCACCGCGGGGGCGGTCCACAGGAGCCGGGGGTCCACCGCCCGACCGGCCCACAGCCCGATGCCGAGGGATGCCAGGATCACAGCCCAGAGCCGCAGCGGGATCAGCCGCCACACCTGGCCGACGGGCACCGAGCGACCGGGAAAGCCCCGCGCCGCCAGCCGGTCCAGCGCCGCGTCTGCCAGCGGGGCCGGCACTCGAGCCAGGGGCTGCAGTCCCTCGGCGACGGCCCGGTGGGTGGCGCCCGGTGCAGCGCGCCCGAACCGGAGGATCAGTTGCTCGCCGGTCAGCTCGTGACCCGCGAGGAAGATCAGGTGGTCCGTTGACTGGTCGGGGCCGCCGCAGCGGCCGCAGACGGTGAGTCCTTCCGGATCCGGTTCGCCGCACATCAGGCAGCGACTGTCGCTCACCGCGATCGGCTCGCCAGCGAAGCCTGGCTCCGTGAGCGCCAGCCTGAGGCTCTCGGCGGTGGGGAACCGGCTGGCGGGGTCCGCCGCGGTGGCCCGGGCAATCACCTGGTCCAGCCACTCGGGGACCTCCGCAGCCTCCGCGCGAGGGTGGTAGCCGTCTTCCCGGGGCGAGGGTGGCAGATGCGGTGAGCCCTGGGGCGGCAGCCGTCCCAGCAGCGCGAAGTACAGCGTGAGACCGAGCGCGAAGACGTCCGACCTGGCGTCGGCCCGCTGTCCGGTCAGCAACTCGGGGGCACTGTAGGCCAGGGTGCCGACCAGGGCCCCGGTCTCGGTCATGGTACCCGCGGTGAGAATCCGGGCCGACCCGAAGTCGGTCAGCGCCGCCGTCCCGCCGCGGTCGATGAGGATATTCCGGGGCTTCACGTCCCGGTGCAGAATCCCTTCCCGGTGGGCCAGCGCCAGTGCGGCGGCGATGTCGATGCCGAGGGCGGCAGCCGCTTCAGCCGGCAGGGGACCCTGGGACTGCACCCGCTGCTCGAGGTCCTGGCCCACGATCAGCTTCAGCACCAGGCACTGCCAGGGGCCGTGGGTGAGAAAGTCGTAGATGGGGACAATGTGGGGATGGGAGAGATGCCGGACCGCGAGCACTTCGCGTCGGAGTCGCTCCCGCGCCAGTTCCTGGGTGGCGGGCGGCGGCACCAGCAGCTTTACCGCCACCTCGGTGTCCAGCTCCAAATCGTGCGCCGCGTAGACCACCGAGTGCCCGCCCCGGCCAATCTCCTGGTTGATCCGGTAGCGTCCCGTCAGCATCGTCCCGGGCGTGAGGTAGCTCATCGGCCCAGCCGTTCCAGAACCTCGACGGCATTCCTTCGCCAGCCGTCGTCCTCGTGATACAGCTTCAGGAATTCAGCGAGATTGCGGCGCGCCGGATCAGGCTGGCCCAGGGCGTACTCGGACATGCCAGCGTGGTACAGCGCCATGTAATGATTGGGCCAGTACTCGATCACCATCTCCATGATCGGACCGGCGGCGCGGTCATCGCCCGCGTCGGCCACGGGGTGCGCGACCTCGAACACCACGCCGGCCGCCCGGGCCCGGTCGTTCGCCGGCAGGGCATCGATCAGGGCCCGGGCCTTGTCCACCTTGCCGGCCAGCGCCAGGCAGGCCGCCGCATAGGCACCGCCCTCGAAACCGGCGGGGACCGGCCGTGAGCGCAGCGCCACCTCGACTTCCACCGGATTGCAGAACGGCCGGATCTGGGCGAACCACGTCGTGGGGCCACCCCCTTCGACCGGCGGAAGTGCATGGGGCGGGGTTGCCCCCGGGGCCCGATGGGTGGCGATAAGTACCCCTGAGGCAGCGACATACGCGAGCCCCATGGCGAACAGGCGACGGTGCATTGGTCCCCTCCCGATTGGCGGGATTCACCCCAGGGTCCGTTGGCTGGCAATTGGTATTCCATGGGGGGACGCGCCTGTTCCAGAGTTGCGCACGAATCGGAGGGCTCAAGGTCCGGCTTGCGGAACGGCGGTCTCGACCACATGCTAATCGCACGGGCGGCGATCCACGCCCAACCTCCATGGCCCTCCCCCAGCGGGGGCTCTCGGGAGGCAAAGGGGGGCAGACTCCCGGATTCGCAGCAGCCGGGTTCCTTTGCGTCGCCACCGGGCGTCGCTGCTGGGGGGCGTGTCCCTGTGGCCCGACCAGAGGATCCGACCATGACGACCCACAAGGACTTCAAGCGCCGCGTCCGCGCCCGCATGCAGAAGACCGGCGAATCGTACACCGCGGCACGCGCACTGCTGTTGACTCGCCGTCCCCCGCACCTCACCCCCGTCCCCGAAGCCACTGCTCCGGCTTCCACTACCGTGGTAAGGGCTCCCGACTATGCCGGTCTCGCCGGCATGAGCGATGCCGCACTTCGGGCCAGGACCGGCTGCACCTGGGAGCGCTGGGTCTGGGCGCTGGACCGGGTGGAGGCTCACGCTTGGCCCCACCGCACCATCGCGCGACACGTCCAGGAGACCTATCGGCTTCCCAGCTGGTGGTCACAGACCGTGACGGTCGGCTATGAGCGGATCAAGGGCCTCCGGGCGAAGGGCCAGCGACGCGATGGCGGGTTCGAGATCACCAAGAGCCGGACCTTCGCCGTGCCGGTGGCGCGGCTCTACCGGGCCTTCCGGGATGTCCGCGTCCGGGGCCGCTGGCTCGCCGGCATCGTCCCGGTGGTGCGGACCGCGACCGTCAATCGCCGGATCCGGATGGCCTGGCCCGATGGCACTTCGGTCGAGGCGATGTTCTTCCGCCGTGGGAAGGGCCGCAGCCAGGTGCAGATCGAGCACGGAAGGTTCGCTGATGCCGCCGCCGCCCAGGCTGCCAAGACGCTCTGGGAGCAACGGCTGGGCGTACTGGAAGAGACGCTCAGCTGCTAGCCGCGTGGGGGTTCGGCGAGGGTGCGGGCGAGCAACGACCCCGCCGCGACCCGAACACCGCACGACATCCCATCACCCGCGCGTCGCCCTTCGGCGGCGCGCGGGAGAGGACTCGAGGTGGCCGCGAAGAGCCCGATTGCCCGGCCCAGTCTCCGCACTTGGCTTGGGGCAGGCGTTTTCATCGTCCTGGTGATGGCCGCCATCGCCAGCGGTCCGGCGACGGCTCACGCCGTCGCGCGGATCCGGGCGATTGCCAGGGGCCCCTCGACGGCGCGGTGGCTGGTCTATGGCCTCGGCGCGCTGTTCGCGTTCCTCACCGGACTGCTGCCGCTGCCGGCCGAGGCGGCGGCCCTGCTCAATGGGACGCTGTTTCCGCCGGTGACGGCGCTGGTGCTGACCTGGTCGGGGGCCTTGGCGGGTGCCGCGGCAGCTTACGAATGCGGGCTCTGGCTGGGTCGCGGGCCTGCGGTCCGGCTGTTCGGGACGACCCGGCTGGCGCGGATGGAACGGCTGATCGAGGGCGCCGGCTGGCCCACGCTGCTGGCGCTCCGACTTTCGCCGGTCATGGCGTTCACCGCGCTCAGCTGGGCCAGCGGGATTCTGGCGCTGTCGCGTGGAGTGTTCTACTGGACTGTGGCCGTGGGGCTGGTGCCGGGCACCTACCTGTTCACCATGGCGCCCGAACTGCTCCGGGACCGCGCCTCGGTGGCCCGGCTGGTGGCGCTGGCGGGGGCGGTGATGCTGGGGTTATTCGCGATCTCGTACCTGCGGGTGGTGAGGCGGGGCGAGCGGGAAGGATAGGGAGGCGAGGGAGGCGAGAAGGCGAGGAGGCGACAGGCCCTCGGTGCGGCCGGTCTTCCGTGGTCACAACACCACCCGGCGGAGCGACACGGCGTTTAGCGCCACGATGATGGAGGAGAGTGACATGAGCAGCGCCGAGATCTCTGGCCGGAGCGACCAGCCGAGCGAGGGGTAGAACACACCCGCCGCCACCGGGATGGCCAGCAGGTTGTAAACACTGGCCCATCCAAGATTCTGCTTCATTTTCCGGACGGTGGCCTTGCTCAGACGGACGGCGCGGGGGATGTCGAGCGGGTCGGATCGCATCAGGACCACCTGGGCCGCCTGGATCGCGACATCGGTGCCGGCCCCGATCGCGATGCCGATGTCCGCCTGGGCCAGGGCCGGGGCGTCGTTCACGCCGTCACCCACCATCGCGGTGAAGCGGCCCTCCTGCTGCGTTCTCTTGACATAGCCTGCCTTCTGCTCGGGCCGGACCTCCGCGTGGACCTCCTCGATCCCAACCTCCATCGCTACCCGCTCCGCCGTGGCCCGGAGATCCCCGCTCAGGAGGACCGGCCTGATCCCCATCGCCTTCAGCTCCACAATCGCCTGTCTCGCCGATGGCCGAATGGCATCCGTGATGCCCACCAGGCCGAGTAACCTGCCTCCGACAGCCACGTAGACCAGGGATCGGCCGGTGCTTGCCAATCGACGCGCCGCCTGGTCGAGGAGCGCCGGG
This sequence comes from uncultured Gemmatimonadota bacterium, assembly GCA_937871775.1. GTDB lineage: Bacteria > Gemmatimonadota > Gemmatimonadetes > Gemmatimonadales > GWC2-71-9 > JADJOM01. The sequence continues at coordinate 5,186 of CALMOP010000212.1, forward strand.
TCGGCCCCGGCCTCGCTCATCAGGGCGGCGTTGCCCACCAGCACCGGCTGCCCGGCGACCACGCCGCGAAGCCCCTTCCCGGAGAGGTTGGTGATCTGATTCCCCGGGGTGCTGGAGATCCCGCGCACGGTCGCCGCCGAGACGATGGCGAGCGACAGGGGATGGGTGGAATGCCGAGACAGTCCGGCGGCGGTCTGGAGCAGCGAGTCCTCCGTCACCCCCGAGACCGGTATGAGATCGGTCACCGTCGGTTCGCCACCGGTCAGCGTGCCGGCCTTGCCGAGAATGACGATCTGGATCCGACTGAGTCCCTCCAGTGTCGCGGCGTCCTTGATGAGGATGTTATGCCGGGCGCCAAGTCCCGTGCCGACCGCGACCGCGGTCGGGGTCGCCAGTCCCAGGGCGTCCGGGCAGGCGATCACCACCGCCGAGATGGCGAAGGTCAGCGCGGTGAGGAACGGCGCTCCCGCGAGCAGGGACCAGCCGACGAAGGTCAGCACGCCGGCCCCGACGGCGACTACGACCAGCACCGCGGCCGCCCGGTCCGCCAGCCGCTGCCGGGGCGCCTTCGAGTTCTGCGCCTCCGCAACGAGGGCGGCGATCTGGGCCAGCACGGTGTCGCTCCCCACCTTGGTGGCTCGCATGGTGACGGCGCCGCTGACATTGATCGCTCCACCGACCAGTCTGTCGTTCAGCCCCTTGGGGGCCGGCTGACTCTCTCCTGTCACCAGCGCCTCGTCGACGTCGGTGCTGCCTTCGATGATGGTCCCATCCACCGGGATCCTGTCGCCCGGGCGGAGCCGGAGCCGATCTCCGACGATGACTTCGGAAGTTGGGACCACGACCTCGACGCCGTCCCGCAAGACCAGCGCGGTCGGCGGCACCAGGTCGAACAGGGCCCGCAGCGCGTCGGAGGTACCGCGCCGCGACCGCATCTCCATCCAGTGCCCGAACAGCACGAAGGTGACCAGCATGGCGGCGGCTTCGTAGAAGGCCGCCGGCTGGCCGATGACTGTCAGGTAGACACTGCTGAGGTAGGCCGCCAGCACCCCGGTGGCGATCAGCACGGACATGTCGAGGCGCCGCCGCTTCAGGGCCCAGTAGCTGCCCGAGATGAAAATCCAGCCGCACCACCAGACCACCGGCGTGGTCAGCATCAGTCCGAGCCAGTTGGCCAGCGGGGGATGCACCAGCATGGGGACGCCGGGCAGATGGCCGGCGATGAGGGTTACTGGAATCGTGAACCCGAGGGCGACCCAGAACCGCCGCCGCATGTCGGTTTCCATGGCCCGGGCGAGCGCCGGATCTGCCGTAGCCGACCCGTGGTCGTGAGGTGGGCCCACGGCGTGGTGCGGCGCGGCTGGCGGCGCCGGGTGGCCGCCGTGAGCCTTGCCCGGCGCCGCTGTGGCGGAGGGGGCGTCGTGATGGTGCTGGTGGTCGTGCTGAGGCACGGGGTTCTCCGGCGGAGACCGGCGATCGGTTGGAGGGGACAAGCCTAGTCGTCAGGCCGAGTCTCCGGAACCAATCTCAAGGAACCGTAATCCCGGCCTCACCCGGAGGTGCGGGTCCGAGGGCGCGGCCGATTGTTCAACCTTCGCTAAGGTCGGCCTCAGGCTCGTCTCAGCACCCCAGCTCCATATTGATCGCGAAGGTTGGGCCCACGAGTCACTCAACCCGCGATCAGCCGAGCCGCTGATCCAGCCTCAAGGAGGATCCGATGTCTGCCCGCACCGTACTTGGTCTCACGGCCGCCCTGCTGTTGACCGCCGCGACCAGCGCCCGCGCCGCTGGCCCGGTACCCGCGACCTTCCGGAACCTCAAGCCCTACCAGGTGGTGGAGCAGATCATGGCGCAGCAGCAGGTGCTGAACCTGACCAATGAACAGTTCATCAGCCTGGACGACCTGAGCCTGGCCATCCGCAGCGAGAAGCACCGCTTCACCCACCAGGGTGGGAAGCCGCATGTCACGCAGCACATGCCGATGCTGAGCCAGCAGCAGGCGTACGATCAGGCCCTGGCCATCCTTACCCCCGATCAGCAGCTGCGGCTCCAGGCGCTGTTCCCGGCCCCCGCCCCGGCGCCCGTCCAGCGTGCGCCGCGCAAGCTGGCCGTGCCCCACGGCAAGCCGTGATGCTGGCGCGGAGGCCGGCCCGCCGGGACCGGGCAGTCATGGTCCCGGCGGGTACCGCCTTCAGGACCGCGCGATCCCGACGGGGAGGACCACGCGGAACACTGCCCCCGGGTCATTCCCCACGAACTCCAGGCGGCCGCCATGGGCTTCGGCGGCCGCCTTCGCGATGGCGAGCCCCAGGCCCGTGCTGTTGCCGTCCCGGTGCCGGGTCTCCCCCCGGAAGAACCGATTGAACAGCTGAGCCTGGTCCTGGTGAGGAACGCCGAGACCCTGATCACGCACCACGAGCCCCACCGTCTCTCCGGACTCGATCGCCAGTGTGATGGCCCCATTAGCGGGAGAGTGCTTCACCGCGTTGTCCACCAGGTTGCCGATGATGCGCTCCAGCATCACGGGGTCACCTCGGACCACGGCCGCCGGCCCCGAAAGTACGAGTCGGAGCCCGCGCTCGGCGGCGACAGCCTGAAAGCGTCCGACCACCCGTTCTGCCGCGAGGCGCAGATCCACGTCCACCTGGTCCTGGGCGTTGAGCCCCGCTTCGTTGCGGGCCAGGGTGAGCAGGTCAGTGGCCAGCCGGGTCAGCCGGATGACCTCCTCGCGGCACCGTTCCAGGGCTTCCCGGTACTCGACCGGGGAGCGTTCCCGCCTGAGCGCCAGATCGAGCTCGCCCCGGAGCGCCGTGAGCGGTCCCCGCAATTCGTGGCTGGCGTCAGCGGTGAACCGCCGCTGCAGCGCCGCGGTCCGGTCGAGTCGACCCAGCATCGCGTTCAGTACCTGGACCAGCCGGGCGAACTCGTCCATGTCGGCATGCGCGGTGATGGTCGGGGCGGGGGTCCCCTCCCGGATCGCCTCCGCCTGGGCCGTGATCTCCGCGGTGGGTCGGAGGGCGGCTCCGGCGATGTGCCACCCCACCAGAAACGCCGCCGCCACGGCCACCAGGGCGAGCAGCAGGCTGAGCAGGATGAAGTCGCGGAGGGTCCGCTCCAGGGGAGCGAGTGGTGCCGCCACCTGCAGCATGTGCATCCCGTGGACAGCCCCCACCAGCTGGAGCGGGTAGACCACACAGCGCAGCCGCTCCCCCCGCCAGACGTGGGTATCCCAGACAATGCGTCCATCGCGGGCCGCCGCGACCGCGCTTGCCGGCAGCATCAGATCGGCTGGGAGGTTGCGGCTCCGGAGCAGCGGCCGGCCGTCGCTGGTCCACAACTGGGCGTAGCGGGTCAGCTCCGCGCTCGGCCCCGACCTGGCGGCGAGGAGCACGCCCTCGTGGAACTGGAATTCCGAACTGCTGTACGCCGCCCCGGCCTGGGCCTCCACCTCCGCGAGGTGCACCAGAGTGCCATCGAGCTGGCGGTACAGCAGGGTGCGCAGCGCCAGCGCGCTGACCACCCCCAACATCAGCGTCAGAGCCAGCACTCCGCCGGCGGTGCGCCGGGCCAGGGCCAGCCGGAACGAGCGCATCAGGCCTCGAGGTCAGCCGACCGCAGGGCGTAGCCCGCGCCCCGCACGGTCTGGATCAGGCGGGGCCGGTCTCCCGCCTCCAGCTTCTTGCGGAGATTGGAGATGTGGGCGTCGACCACATTGGTCTCGGGGTCGAAAGACATGTCCCACACCTTCTCCAGCAGGGTGGTCCGGCTCACCACCCGTTCCGGGTTGAGCAGGAAGAACTCGAGCAGGCGGAACTCGCGCGGGGAGAAGTCGAGCGGTCTCCCGCCCCGCTTCACCACCCGCCGCAGCCGATCCATCTCCAGGTCCTGGTAACGCAGGATGCCGGTGGCGGGGCCGAGCTGGCGGCGGGTGAGCGCGTTCACCCGGGCCAACAGCTCCTCCAGGGCGAACGGCTTGGTCAGGTAGTCATCGGCGCCCGCATTGAGGCCGCGAACCACATCCTGAGTGGAGTCTCGGGAGGTAAGCATCAGGATGGGGCACTGGAGGCCGCTCCGGCGGAGTTCGGCGGCGAGCTGCAGGCCGTCCATCCGGGGTAGCTGGACATCCAGCAGGATGAGGTCATAGGGGTTCAGGTGGGCCAGATTGCCCGCCTCCACCCCGTCACCCGCGGTGTCCACGGCGTGGCCCTCCTCCTGGAGGGCCTGCCTGACGAAGCGGGCCACTTTGGCCTCGTCCTCGACTACCAGTACCCGCATGAGCCCTCCCGGCACCGCTCCGTGGTGAGACGGACCTTATCACGCCGCCGCCCGGCACGCGCATTTCTCAAGAAACGCTAATCTGCCCTTGAGGAACCGGTAACCTGCCGACGGTAGCTTCCGCTGCAATCCCTGAAACTAAGGTCGGTAATGCAGTCCATCGCTCGATCACGGCGCTTCCTCGCGGCTCTGCTGCTCGGGCTCCCCGGGCCACTGGCCGCCCAGATCGACTACCGGAATCTGGACGACGAGCGCCCCGTGCTCACCGAGGATGCCTATCCGGTGGAGCGCCACGCCTTTGAGATTCTAGTGCCCTACGCCTACCAGCGGGAGCACGGCGGCGCCGACCTCCACGCCTTCACTCCCGAGCTCGAGTACGGCATCGTTCGCAACGGCCAGCTCGGAGTCAAATTACCCCTGGCGGGGACCCAGGCGGGCGGAGACACCGATTGGGGCCTGGCCGGCCTCCGGGTGTTCGGGCTGTACAACTTCAACACCGAGAGCCGACGGCTTCCCGCCCTGTCGGCCCGGGCGGACCTGTTGCTGCCGGTCGGCTCGCTCGGCGGGGATGCGGCCCGGGTGAGTGTGAAGGCGATCGCGACTCGCTCCTGGGGCCGGAGCCGATTCCATGCCAATGCAGCGTGGACCTTCGGAGACCAACAGCAACGTACCGCGGTGGAACCGGGCGAGCGCTGGAGCTACAGCATGGCGGTGGACCGGACGCTGTTCCGCCAGAGCACGCTGCTGGTGGGGGAAATCGTCGTATTGCGTGCCGTCCGGGGAGATCCCGTCGAGGTCGATGCAGGCCTCGGGGTCCGCTACCAATGGACCACGACGACCGTCTTCGACCTCGGCGTGCGGCGGCGGCTCAGCCAGGTGGCAGGGCCCGACATTGCCATCACCGTCGGTTTCTCGCATGCCTTCGCGGTTCCGTGGCTGATGCCGCGGGATGCCAGGCGCTGAGCCAGGAGCCTATTCCTATGAGACACCCATCCACCGGCATGGCCCTGGGTCTGGTAGTGGCGCTGGCCGGCCCGCTGGCGGCACAGGACCAGCGCAATGAGCAATTCTACTATCCGGGCAGCTTCAACTGGCAGTTTCTGAACCGGTATCCCGAGGCTGGCCGGCTCTTCAACGCGTTCGACTACGGCCACGCCGTTCTGTACGAGAAGCTGTATACCCGCCGGTCGGATCTGGTCGGTGAGCTGGAGACCCGCCAGTTCGACTACCTGACGACCGATCTCCTGGTGCGTCCGCCGCGGTTTGCGGTGGCGGAGGAGACGATCGAGCCAGCTTACGCCAAGCTCGCCTGGCGGGCCAAGATGATGTTCGACTGGGCCCATTTGCTCCATCGGCAGATCTACGACATCTACGCGGACCCGCGCCTTTCCCGGCCGGAGCAGGACCAGCTGATCGAGCGGGTCACGGACTACTACCTGTCCAACCGGCGGCTCGCCTTCGCAGTGAAACCGAAGTCGATGGCGCTGATGGATGATCAGTATTACAGCCAGGTCTTCCGGCACAACTATCCCAAGTTCAACGGCCTCATCTGGGCCTATCACTGGCTGCAGGTGGGCCTGTACGAGCCGTTGATCCAGGGTGCAACCAGCGGCGAGCAGAAGGCGGGTGTCCAGACAACGATCGCCCGGTTCTGGACCATGCTCAAGGACGCACCAGCCCGGTTCCCGAAGGTCATGCCGATGACTCCCGTGGTCGCCCCGCTGTTCACCGCGGCACACCCACGGGCGGCGATCATCTTCGACAATCTGCACATGACCCACGACATCATCTCCGACATCCTGGCCGCGGACACGGTCCCCGCAGGCCGGAAGCGAGCGGCGATCTATGCGGCCCTCGACGAGATGCAGGACACCACCCGCAACCTGATGTCGCGGGAGGAGTGGCAGGACATGGGCGAGATGATGGGCGGCGTCGGGGTCATGGGTGGTCCGGCGATCGGCATTCTGCCGGACCCGCCGACCATCGGGGCCTCCCCGCCCGAGATGGCTGGCATGGCCGGAATGGGCCACGATGCGTCGAGCCACGCCATGGACCACTCCCCGAGAGGCATGGCGGTGTCCGGCATGATGGGGGACACGGTGATGCGGGAGCACATGCAACTGATGATGCACATGCACCAGCGGATGATGGCGGATCCGGTCATCCACCAGCGGATGATGGCCGACACGGCGATGGTGCGGATGATGGGTGAAATGATGGCCCAGATGCCGGCCGCGGAGCAGGCGCAGCTGCACGACATGATGAGGCACCACGCCCGCCCCGTTCCGGCCAAGCCGAAGATACGAAGACCTGCGCCGAAGCCGCCGAGGCCGATCACGACTGATTCGATGCCGGGGATGGACCACAACCAGATGCCGGGGATGCCGATGCCGCACGACTCGATCCGCCACTGATCCGGCCGACACGACGGGGCAATCGATGGAACTCTGTCCGCAGCATAGCTGGCACCCGATGGTGATCCACTTTCCCCTGGTCGCACTGCTGCTGGCGGTGTCACTGGATGTTGTGGAGGTATGGTTCAGCACTGCGCGCTGGCGGGGGACCGCCGCGCTGCTGTGGTGGGTCGGCCTCCTCGGAGCTGGCGCCGCGGTCACCACCGGACTGATTGCCTATAACCGGGTGGAGCACTCGGAGCTGGCGCACGTGCAGATGACCCTGCACCGCAATCTGGCCCTCGTAGTCGTGGGCGTCCTGGTCGTCACGGCGCTGTGGCGCTGGCGTCACCCTTCGTCACGCCTGGTGGCCGGCGTCGGGGTGGTGGGCGCGATCGGATTGCTCGGCGTCGGCTACCTGGGCGGGAACCTCGTCTTCCGGCACGCTATCGGGGTGCCAACCGAGGTGATTGAGCGGGTCATGATGGAGCGAGGGGGCCACTCACATCAGGGTGGCGCGCACGGAGACGCGGCTGCCGGTGGTGATTCGACCAATAGTCCAATGGAGCGTGGTCACCGACCCTAGACTCCCGGGATCAACCCTGCATCGGGTCCGCGCCACCCGCCTGACCGTCTCGGTATTCGGCGGATGGTAGCTGGCGGGCACTGCAACACCACCTCGCCATAATCCACCGCCGCTCCGTCCCGGCCACGCCGAAGCAATGTCACAGACACGCTGCCTGGCGGGTTCCTACGGGGATGGGCTCCAGTCCTCGCTGTCCGCAACAGGGCGACAGCCGAGGACGGCGTGGGTCAGAGCCCTACGAGCCAGCATTCCGATTGAACAGGAGCACCGCATCCATGCGCCCCCCGGTCTGGAGCCGCACCGTCTGTCTCGCCATTGCCCTCGTCACAAAGGCAACCGCCTCCCCCGGTCCGGCCGCTGCCCAGGAGGGGGCCAGTCCGAGCTACTTGAGGGACAGAGGCACCGGAATCGCCACCTCGATGTTCGGGACCTACGTCAGCCGGGGCCAGCTGTTGCTGTACCCGTTCGTGGCGTATTCGCTGGATCGCAACCGGGAGTACCAGCCCGCGGCGCTGGGCTATGGCCTCCGGCAGGACTTCCGCGGCAGGTTTCGGAGTGTCGAGGGACAGATCTTCATGGCGGCCATAGCGTCGTGACGCTTCAAGGCGGGAGGACACCTTGATGGCCGCTGAATCCTCGCCCTGATTTGTCCTTGTGGAGGTGGTGTCATGCTTCGGAGTAGCACGTTGGTCCTCATTGCAGCGATGGGTGTGGTCGGCAGCGCAGCCACTCAGGAGACGACGATCCGGCGGGCGGATCTGCCCGCGGCCGTAGAGCGGACGGTCCAGGCCCAGAGCCAGGGCGCCACGGTGCGGGGCTTCACGGTCGAAACCGAGAGGGGAGCCATGTTCTACGAGGCGGAAATGACCGTGGCTGGGCACAGCAAGGACGTGCTCATGGACGCCACCGGGGCCGTGGTCGAGGTCGAGGAACAGGTCACACTGGACGGTCTCCCGCCCGCGGTGCGGGACGGTTTGCGGGCGAAGGCCGGCACCGGGAACATCGTCAGGGTCGAGTCGCTCACCAAGGCGAAGGGACTGGTCGCCTACGAAGCGCAGGTGGTCACGGCCGGCAAGCGATCGGAAATCCAGGTCGGGCCCGATGGGAAGCCGCTCGACCACGAGGAGTAGTGCCCGGAAAGCACACCCATGCTTGACTGCGGGAACTCGGTTAGGTAAGGTCTCTTCATGCGGCGCCTGACGACTACCCTCCTGCTCCTGCTACAGCTTGGCCCCCTGGCTGGCGCTGGAATTTGCATACGCGCAGCGGCGCAGTCTGCGGGCGGCTGCGTCCTGCCGATGCAGGGGATGACCCCCGACGACGGCCAGCCGCACTCGAGTCCTGCGCAGGACTGCCCCCTGATGATCGTCTGCGCTCCGACCGCGCCGATGATAGCGGTGACGGTCCAGATGTTCGGGGTCGCGCGACCCGCTTCCACCGATTACTCCACCCCCGCCTCGCTTCTCCCGGGCGATCCTATCGCCCCGCCACAGCGCCCTCCCATCGTCTGAAGTCGAGTTCCAGCTACACCTAGGCCCGGGGCGCGTGCGCCCGGGCCAGTTCGACCATGCGGGATGTTGTCCGCGGGCCAGGCTCGACTGCACCAATGGGGGAGATAATGTCGTCATGTCCATGCCATTTGAACGTACCGTGAGCGCCGTCATGGCGCTGTTGCCCGCGATCGTCACAAACCTCTCCTCGCAAGCCGATACCGAGGCTGCCTCCGGGCTGCCGCCCGCCTCGAATACGACGCGGGTGCTGCCGCGAGCAGATGGGGCGGCAGATCGAGAGGTCAGGAACTTTCAACTCAGCGCGATCTACGACCGGACCGCGAACCGTACCAGGCTGACTGTCATTCCAGCGCAGAACTATCAGGTGGCCACGGATCGGGCGTCCATATCCTTTGCCGTGTCGGCGACCTATCCCGGCCGTGGTTCGCGGGTAATGCCTGATTCAGCCGAATTCCTGTTTACCGCCTGGGCTCCAGCGAGGAGCGGCTGGGCCCTGGCCCATCCCGGTACCCTGAAGCTCACACTGGACGACTCGCTTCCCGTTGCTATTCCGAGCACGTCCTACCAGCGCCTGCCGGTGCGGTTCACCGCGAGGGGGCGCACCGAACTGATCGTGTGTCGGGTCGCGACGACAGATCT
>CALMOP010000213.1 GCA_937871775.1 uncultured Gemmatimonadota bacterium
GGCATTGGTATGAGTGCGCTGCCCCCGGACCGGCAGGCCACGGCGGTGACGCACCCCGCGGTAGCTGCCGACATCCATGAGCCGCTTGATGTTCATCGCCACTTCGGTGCGCAGCGCGCCTTCTACCCGGAGCGAGCGATCGATGTACTGCCGGAGCCGGGCCACTTCCCCATCCGACAGATCCCGCACCCGGGTGTCCGCCCCGATGCCGGTCTCGGAAAGAATCCGGTTGGAGGTTGGCCGGCCGATCCCGAAGATGTACGTGAGGGCGATCTCGACCCGCTTCTCACGCGGCAAGTCCACGCCCGAAATACGCGCCATCGCTTACCCCTGCCGCTGCTTGTGCTTGGGATTCCGCTTGCAGATGATGCGAAGCACGCCTTGGCGACGGATCACCTTGCAGTGCTCGCAGATCGGCTTGATGCTCGAACGGACCTTCACGCCGGACCTCTCCCAGGAACTTGGTTTGCGTACAGCACACCAATGTATCTGGCGTAATGTGGTAATGCAAGGGTGGGATTGAAGATACGGTCGACCGATCGGAGGGCCGGCTGCGGGCTGGTTAGGCCCCTGGGCCACCAACCTGAGCGGCCATCTCCCGAAAAGCCCCGCCGGGATCAGGAGATGCCAGGATCGGTCGCCCCACGACCAGATGGGTGGCCCCCGCCTCCACCGCCGCCTCCGGCGTGGCGGTCCGGGCTTGATCGGCCGCGGGATCCCCTGGCCGCCGAATGCCCGGCACTACGATCACCGATCCCGGAGCCAGCCGCAGCTTCACCGCCGCCACTTCCAGCGGTGAGCAGACGACGCCCCGGAGCCCGGCGGCTCTCGCCGACTCCGCAAGGCGGCTCACCTCATCCAGCAGCACCACCCCGCGCCGCCCGGTAGCGGCCTCATAGCTCCCCTGACTGTGGGAGGTAAGGACCGTGACCCCCACCAGGTCCATTGGGCCGGCCGCCGCGACGGCGGCGGCCATCATCTCCTGGCCTCCCAGGGTGTGTACCGTGGCCATCGCCACCCCGAGACCGGCAGCCGCCCGGACCGAGCCCACCACAGTGTTCGGGATATCGTGCCATTTGAGATCGAGGAACACGGCCAGGCCGCGACCGACCAGCGCCCGGACCAGCTCGGGTCCGGCCTCCGCGAACAGGATCGAGCCAACCTTGACCCACCGGCAGCCGGGGATCCGATCCAGCAGGGGCGCGACCCGGACAGCGGGAAGGTCCAGGGCCAGAATCAACTCAGCCACCCTCGGCTCCCAACTCCGCGACCACCCGCTCGGGGAGTCGCGGGTCCGCCAGCGCGGCGGTCCCGATCCCTACCAGCGTCGCCCCGGCCCGCAGATACTGCCGGGCATCGGCGGCCGATCGTACCCCGCCCACTCCGATGATCGTGAGCTCTGGAGCCCGCTCCCGGATCCGGCGTACCGCCTGGACCCCTACGGGCAACAGGGCGGGCCCGCTGACCCCGCCCGCCCCGTTTCCCAGCCGAGGCCGACCCTGGGCATCGGCCAGGTAGCCGGGAAGGGTGTTGACCACGGTCACCCCGGCGGCACCCGAATCCCGCGCCACCGCCGCCATGGCGGCGATGTCGGGCAAAGCCGGCGAGAGCTTGGCCACCAGAGGCCGACGAGTCTCGCGGGCCGCCAGCTCAATGACCCGGGCCAGGGAATGGGGATCGGCGCCGAATTCGAGACCGCCGGCGCTGGTGTTGGGGCAGCTGAGATTGAGTTCGAAGGCGGTGATACAGTCGAAGGCCTGGAGACCGGCCACTACCGCGGCGAAATCCTCGGCCGTGAACCCGACCACGTTCACCAGCAGCCGGACCGGGCCGAGGTGAGCCGCCAGCCAGGGCAGCTCCCGCTCCCGCACCCGGGCCAGACCAGGATTCGCCAGGCCCACGGAATTGAGCATGCCGGCGGGAAACTCGGCCACCCTGGGGGCCCGGTTCCCGGTCCGCGGTTCCGGAGACACGGCCTTGGTGACCAGTCCTCCCAGGCGACCGATGGCGATGACGCCCGCCACCTCGCGGCCGAACCCGGCGGTGCCGGCGGCCAGCAGGATCGGATTCTGGAACTGCCGGCCGAATGCCGTAACGGTGGGCGACGCCGTCACTACTGATCCACCGGGGTCCGGGGTGGCGGGGGCGGGGCCGGAGTTGGGGCGGGAGCCGGGCGAGCCCCTGGGGCCACATCCTGGTCGCGAGCGCGGGGGCGGGAGGTCGCGCGGGTGGGCCTCCCGGCCGGCATCCGGCGCTCGGCGTAGCGGCGCAACGAGTCTTCCAGGACCTGATACCCTGCCCCATCGCCCTCAGTGACCAGCCCCACGTAGGGGCTGGCGGAATAATCGCGGATCAGCGCCGCGCGCAAACTGTCGGCCTGCAGGGGCTCCAGCGAGATCAGGGCCAGCATGGCCTTGGGTGCGTAGGGCGAGTCCGGCCATTCGACCCGCAACCGCGTCAGCAGCCTGGCGGCGAGGCGGGCGGCCCCCAGCGAGTCTCGGCTCAGCTCGGCGGCCAGAAAGAGTCGCACATCCCCGGCGACGGTATCGCGGGTCACATCCGAAACCAGCGCCGCCACCTTGCGGGCGGCGGCGTCAAGTCGACTGCCCTGGCGCCGGGCCTCGCTGGCGCCCGGGATATCCGCCAGGGATTCCAGCTGCGTCAGTACCAGCTCCACCACCGAGGTGGAGTCCGCCAATTCCAGGAGCCGTCGCACCCGCGCCAGTACCACCTCGGCCTGCACCGGAGTCCGCAGGCTGAGGCTGTCGGCCTGGGCCAGCCGGGCGTCCGCCTGGATGGTGTCTCGCTGAATGGCCCTCAGCCCGTCCGCGATCAGCAATCTCGCCAGCAGGGTTTTGGGAAGAGTTCCTGCCTGCACGATCCGGTCGGTGAGGTAGGAAGCAACCGCCGGGTCATGCGCATCCACCTGCTCCAGGATAGCCTCCCACGGCGCCAGCGAGTCGGCGGCCGAGAGGAGGGAATCGATCAGCGTCGCCGACTCTTCCAGGCGACCCAGCCCGGCCAGGGCTGCGGCCCGTTCACCGCGGGCGCCGGGGTGTGGGGTCCGGGTCAGCTCCTCGAGCGCTTCGTTGAAGCGCCCTCCCAGCCGCAGCGCCCGGCCGTGCTGGTAGAGGGCCAGCTCCCGCCACGCCGGATGGCGGCTTTCGAGCAGATGGCCGAAGGCGTCGCTGGCGCCCAGCGGATCATCGAGCGCGAGCCGGCAGTTGCCCGCTTCCAGGGCGGCGGGCTCGGCCACGGCGGGATCGGCAGCCGCCATGACCGATTCGAGCACCGGCAATGCGTTGGCACAGTCGCCGAGGCGGGACTGCGCGGTGCCGCGCAGCAACCGGGCCCGGGGTGCCCATCCGGCCCGCGGGTGATGGACCAGGGCCGACTCGGCCTTCACCGAGACCTGACCCCAGAGCCCCTTGGCTTCAGAGGCCCGGCCGTCCCGCTCGGCCTTGCGGGCCCGTCCGGCGAGGTGGTCGGCGTGATACATGCCGTTGTAGTAGGAGCATCCCAGGACCAGCGCCGCGAGGCCGGCCGCGAGCGCCCACTTCACCGCCCGCTCCCCGGCGCACTGCCGCTGCCAACCTTGCGCTCGTACTCCAGCAGGTAGTCCACCACCGCGTCCGCCAGCGCGGTAGCGAGCGCCTGCTGGGATTTCCGATTGGTGAGCAGTCGGGCGTCGCGCTGGTTGGTGCTGTACCCCATTTCGACCAGGATCGCCGGCCGCCGGGCGGTGTTGAGGACCGCGAGGCGGTCGGACTGATCCACGCCCCGGTCATCCCCGGTATGCACCGCCGCGAGATGAAACTGAACCAGCTCCGCGGCACGGGCGGATTCCCGGAGATATTCGTTCAGCCGCAGGTTGAGGAAGATGAAATCGAGATCGTCTCCACGGCTGACCTGGGCGGTGTCCTCGTAGCGAAGGGCATCGTTCTCCAGCCGGGCGATGCGATCGGCGTCCTCGGTGTTCTGCTCGCCGATGATGATGGTGTGGAATCCCCGGATCTCGGCATAGTGCTGACGGGCGGAACTGCCCAGGGCATCGACGTGGAGGCTTACAAAGAGATCGCACTCCTCGGTGCAGTAGCCCGCCCGGTCCAGCAGGCTGATGAGCGTATCGGCGGTACGCGTCATCACCACGCGGACGCCGCGACGCTTGAGTTCATCGCGCAGCAACAGACTGACTGCGAGGGTGACGTTTTTCTCCTTGACCCCGCGGGGGAAGTACAGCCCCGGAGCGCCGGGGTCCCGACCGCCGTGTCCCGCGTCTACCGTCACGACATGGCCTGACAGCAGCCCGTTGGGCAGCCGATGCTCGGTCGGCGGACGGGGAGCGGGCGGACCGCGCTCGATGAGCCGGCTGGAAACCGGATCGTAGGCGTAGCGCTCGCCGAGGACCGCGGGCAGCACCTCGACCACGAACTGGAGCGGGAGAAACAGGGAGTCTCGTGCCACCACCGCCCAGCCGGCAAGCGGACGCAGCCGGTCGTTCAGGGACAGCAGCGGTGCCCCCACCAGGAACCGGAACGATTGCTGGGCCAGCGCGAGTTCGGTCCAGGGGAGTCCCGGTTTCAGCGAGCCGTTGAGGGCGGCGGCCAGGCGGGAACCGGGAACGACCGGGCCGGCCTGCGCGTCCACCAGCACCGGAAGCTGAACCCGACCCCGGGGTGACTCAATGGTGAGCAGCACCGGACTGGGGCGCGGCGGCGCGGCAGCCAGCAGCAGGGCCAGGACCAGCATCACGACCGGCCTCCGCGGCTCAGCGCCCGGGCCATGTCCCGGGCTGCGTCCCGCTTGCGGAGATCCTCGCGGTGGTCGTGGTGCTTCTTGCCGCGTCCCAGTGCCAGGGTCACCTTGGCCCGCCCTCCCCTGAAGTACAGCTCCAGCGGCACCAGCGTCAGCCCCTTCTGCTCCACAGCTCCGATGAGCCGCTCGATCTCCCGGCGGTGCAGCAGCAGTTTGCGGGTGCGCACGGGATCGTGGTTATAGCGATTGCCCTGCTCATAGGGAGTAATGTTCACACCCTCGAGGAACACCTCGCCATTGGCCACCCGGGCGAACCCTTCCCGGATCGAGGCCTTGCCGGTGCGGAGCGCCTTCACCTCGGTTCCGGTCAGCACCAGTCCGGCCTCCCACGTCTCGAGGATGTGGTAGTCATGGGTCGCCCGGGGGTTGCGGGCGATGGGGGTCTTGCCGTCCGGGTCCCGGACGGCGGAGGAACGGCCAGGAGACATCCTTCCCGAAGATAGGGGAAAGGCGGGAGCGATGGTACGGTTCCGGGTCCGTCCGGGCAACGCACGACCGCCCCGGGGACTGGTCCCCCCGGGGCGGTCAGGCTAGCTCCTCTCGCTACACCGCTGGGCCGATTGGTGGCGGCGGTGGCGGTGGCGGCGGCGGTGGCGGCCGCGGTGGTGCCGGCGGCGCTGGCGGCCGGGGCGGCGCCGGGGGCGGCGGCGGCCGAGGAACCGGAACCGGGCGCGGCGCTGGCGGCGCTGGCGGCGCTGGCGGCGCTGGCGGCGGTGCTGGCGGCGGCGGTGGTGGCGCGGGTGGCCGCGGCCGCGGCGGTGCCGGTGGCGTTACCGGCCGGGGCGGCGGGACGGGTCGGGGCGGGTCGGGGAACAGACTCGACGCCAGTCGGCTCAGAGCGGTAAAGTAATCGTTCGGATTGAACCCGACCGGGTCGATCTCGTACAGGTGATTGCCGTTGAAGTGATTGGTCATCAGCGAGAACGGCGGCGGCGAGGAGGCCCCGCAGGCGTTGTACGAATAGCGCTTGAGATACCCGGTCGCGCCGCCGACGCCCGACAGAGACAGGGTGCCGACCGGACCGCGGGTATCCTGAACGATGCCGCCGGTGATGCGCAGGCAGCCGCGTCCCGCCGTCCAGGTGTCGCACATCTGGGCCCCGATGGGTCCCTGATCGTAGCGCTGCACCTGGAACCGGCCCAGCGTCATGATAGAGGCCTGGAGCGTCTCATCGGTGCCGAACAGCTCCCCGGACTCAAAAGAGACCGTGGCGGCGCTGGCGAGGGTCCACGGGGAATTGATGAAGTTGTCGGCGACAATGATGTTGCCATTGGCCAGCAGCGCCAACTGGTCGGCGCAGTTGTTGGCGCTGGGGTCCGAGGCGTAGCGGACGTCATCCAGGACGGTGATGGAGTAGGGTGAGGCCAGCGTGACGTTGCCGCGCACCGTCCCGCTCACCCCGACCATGCCATCGACGAAGATCACCCCACCAAAATCGGGATTGAGTACTCGATTGACCGGAATGAAGAAGCGGGCCTGATTGGCGGCCGAAGTGGCG
>CALMOP010000214.1 GCA_937871775.1 uncultured Gemmatimonadota bacterium
CAAAGTGGTGGAGGCGACCTACGAAGTGCCCTTTCTGGCCCACGCCTCGATGGAGCCGCTCAACTGCGTAGTACGGCTGGGAGCGGACCGCTGCGAGATCTGGAACGGCGCGCAGTTGCAGACCGCGGACCAGGCGGCGGTGGCCAACCTGACCGGTCTCAAGCCGGAACAGGTGGGTCTCACCATGCTGTTCGCGGGTGGGAGCTTCGGGCGCCGCGCCAACCCCAAGTCCGATTACGTGCTGGAGGCGGTGAGCATCGCCAAGGCCATCAGCGGGCGATCCCCGATCAAGATGGTGTGGACCCGGGAAGACGACATGCGGGGCGGGTTCTACCGTCCCATGTACGTTCACCGGGTCAGGGCGGCTGTCGCCGCCGGCGGCCGGATCTCCGCCTGGCACCACCGGGTGGTCGGTCAGTCCATCGTCAAGGGGAGTCCATTCGAAGGCATGATCGAGGATGGAATCGACCCGTTCACGGTGGAGGGGATCCGGGACACGTCCTACGCCATCCCCAATCTGCGGGTCGAGCTGCACACCACCGATCCGGGGATTCCGGTGCAATGGTGGCGTTCCGTAGGTCATACCCACACCGCCTTCGTCATGGAAACGTTCATCGACGAGCTGGCCGACGTCGCGGGGCAGGACCCGCTGGCGTTCCGCCGCACCCTGCTGGCGGACGCGCCGCGCCACCTCGGAGTGCTCAATCTCGCGGCGGAGAAGGCGGGCTGGGGGGGGCCGCTGGCCGACGGCCGGGCGCGGGGCATCGCGGTGCACGAGTCGTTCAATACCCGGGTGGCCGAAGTGGCGGAAGTCTCGCTCGAGAACGGCCGGCCCCGGGTGCACCGGGTGGTGTGTGCGGTGGATTGCGGGGTGGCGGTCAATCCGGAGGTGATCCGCATGCAGCTGGAGAGCGCGGTCGCCTACGCCCTCTCCGCCATGTTGTACGGCGCCATCACGCTCAAGGAAGGCCGGGTGGAGCAGGGGAACTTCGACGGCTACCGGGTGCTCCGGATTGCCGAGATGCCGGTGGTCGAGGTCCACATCGTGCCCAGCAGCGAGGCCCCAACCGGGATCGGCGAACCGGGAACCCCGCCGCTGGCGCCCGCGGTGGCCAACGCGCTGTTTCGGCTCACGGGGAAACGGGTGCGGACGCTGCCGGTGGGGTAGGGAGGCGAGGAGGCGAGGAGGCGAGGAGGCGAGGAGGCGAGGAGGCGAGGAGGCGAGCAGGCGAGGGGTGGTCCCCCTAGCCTCCTCGCCTTCTGGCCTTCTCGCCTTCTAGTCCCCCGCCTGCTTCAGGGTCCGATTCTGCCACAGCACGGTGAGGCCCAGCAGCACCAGGCTGCCGGCGAGGATGGCGGTGGCGAGCACATTGATCTGGGGTGGGAAGGCGGCGCGGCGGGCGCCGTACACGTACAGCGGATAGGTCACCCGGGAGCCAGCGTTGAACAGGGTGATCACGAAGTCGTCCAGCGAGAGCGCAAAGGAGAGCATCGCGGCCGCGGCGATGCCGGGCGCGATGAGCGGCAGGGTCACCTTGGTGACCACTCGCCACGGGGTGGCGTACAGGTCCATCGCCGCCTCTTCCAGGGTCCAGTCGAAGCCCTTGATCCGGGCCTTCACGGTCAGCGCCACGTAACTGACCGAAAACATGATGTGGGCGATCACGATGGTGGAGAACCCGGTGGCGTAGTTGGCCGACAAGAACAGCGACAGCAGCGAGGAGCCCAGCACCACCTCCGGCGTGGTCAGCGGCAGCACCAGCAGCAGACCGATGGTGCCGGACCCCTTCCAGGTATAGCGGCACAGCGCCAGCGCGATCAGGGCGCCGAACAGGGTCGCGACCGTGGTGGACACGGCGGCCACCTGCAGCGACAGCTTCATGGCGTCGACCAGGGCCGGGAACAGGAAAGGATCCCGCCAGGCGTCGAGCGAGAAGGCCTTCCAGACGAAATTGAATCTCCCTTCCGGCTTGTTGAAGCTGTAGGCGATGATCACGAAAATCGGCAGGAACAGATACAGCAGCACCAGGCCGGCCCACAGATCCAGCACCCGCCCCGTCCAGCGCGCCCCCACCGCCCCGGTCCGCTCGCCGCTCATGCCAGGTCCTCGGTGCCGAGCACCCGGGTGTAGGAGATCACCAGGATCATGATGATGGTCATCAGGACGAAGGAGAGCGCTGCCGCGAGCGGGTAGTCGCGCACGGTGAGGAACTGCCCCTGGATCACCGAGCCCAGCATCTTCTGGTTCGGACTACCCAGCAGCTCGGCGTTGAGGAAGTCTCCCGAGGCGGGAATGAAGGTCAGCAGGCTGCCGGCGAGTACCCCCGGCAGGGACAGCGGCAGTACCACCTTCAGGAAGGCCTGGCGCGGGTTGCAATACAGATCCTGGGCGGCTTCCGTGAGTCGGCGATCGATCTTCTCCAGGCTCACATAGATCGGCAGAATCATGAATGGCAGGAAGTTGTAGGTGATGCCCCCAATCACGGCCACGACGGTATTGAGGATGCGGCCGGCGGGCGGCAGCAGGTGCAGCCAGCCGAGCAGGTGCACGACCGGGCCACCATCGTTCAGGATGGTCTTCCAGGCAAAAGTGCGGACCAGGAAGGTGGTGAAGAAGGGGAGGATCACCAGCCCGAGCAGCAGGTTCTTGAGCTTCCCTGCCCGGAAGGCCATGACGTACGCGAGCGGGTAGCCGAGCACGATGGCCGCGATGGTGGCCGTGAGGGCGTAGCCGAAGGACCGCGCCAGATGTTCGTGGTAGTCGGTGAAGGTCCGGGCGTATCCGTCGTACCATGGCAGGGTGGGGATGAAGTAGAACGCCAGCAGCCAGAGGATTCCCGGGGCCACCAGGAGCCAGGGGGCCAGTCGGCTGCGCCGACCGCCCCCGGCAGCAATACCGGCCATGGATCAGGCTCCGATCGCGTCCTGGAAGAGCTGGTTGAAGGTCTTGTCCTCTGCGTCCTCCAGCCATTTGAAGACGTGCAGCCGGGCCCGGACATCCTCGGGCGGATTGACCAGCTGGCTCTTGGCCAGTGCCGGATCGAGCTTCTCCAGCTCGGCCGCGGTGCCTTTCACCGGCGAGAGATAGGGGGCGGCGACCACGATCTGGGCCGAATGGGCGGGGTCGTACACGTAGTTCATCCAGGTCGCGGCGAGGTCGGGCCGGTCGCTGGTCTTGGGAATCAGCATGTTGTCGGAGAACAGCATGGCCCCTTCCTTCGGGGCGATCCAGCGCAGGTCCGGGTTGTCCGCCGCCAGGCCCTGGATGTCGCCGGACCAGGCGATCGCGACGGCGATGTTGCCGCTGGCCAGGTCTTCCGCGTAATCGTTGCCGGTGAAGGCGCGGATGTGGCCGTTCTCGCGATACTTCTTGATCTTGGCCGCCGCCGCCTTGGCGTCGTCGAGGCTGCAGTTCCCCGGGTCCTTCCCTTCGCCCAGCATGACCAGGCCGAGCGTGTCCCGCATCTCGGTCAGCATGGTGACCTGGCCCTTGAACTTGGGATCGAAGATGTCGCTGATGCTGCTGAGCTCGCGCCCGATCTTCTTGGGGTTGTAGCCCAGGCCGGTCATGCCGGACATCCAGGGCATGCTGTGGGCCCGACCGGGATCGAAGCCGACGTTGGTCAGGCCGTCGACCAGGTTGGCCTTGTTGGGGAAGGGGCCGGTGGGAATCGCCTGGCTATAGCCCAGCTTGATGATCCGTCCGGCCATCCAGTCGGTCAGCACCATGACATCGCGGTCGATCGACTGGCCCCGCTTGAGGGGCTCCTCGATCTTGGCAAAGAACTCGTTGTTGTCGTTGACGTCCTCGGTGTACTCGACCTTGATCCCGGTGGCGGTTTCGAACTGGCCATTGGTGGCCGAGTCGATATAGAGAGGCCAGTTGGAGACCCTGACGGTCTTGGTGGCGGTCGCGGCGGCACTGGCACCGGCACCGGCGGTCGCGTCCTTGCCTTTGCAGGCGGTGGCGAAGCTCGAGCCGAGGGCCAACGTCCCCGCGGCCAGTGCGGTCCGGCCCAGGAACTGGCGGCGGGAGAGCGCGCGGCGGACGAGGGCTTCGAGTTCCTGCTGGTCGTACGTGCGGGTAGTGCTCATGGCGGGACCTCAGACGACGGAGTTGGGGTAGAACTGCTGGGCAAGTTCCAGGGTCGGGCGCAGATTCATATCGAGTGGGGAGCGCGCCGACTTGGGTGGCAACAGCCGCGCGCCCTCCGGGTCCCAGCTGACCACATAGGACCGGCCGGGCTCCAGGACGGGCCGCGGACCATCGGACGGCACGTGGGCGATCATCTCGATGCCGGAACCGGTCGTCAGGACCAGCCGGATGGCCGGGCCCGAGAACGCGGCGGCGGTCAGCCGGACCGGGAGCCCCTTGCCGGATTCCCGGAAGTAGAGGCTCTCGGGCCGGATCATCATGGTCCCCTTGCTGCCCGGTTTGGCACCCCAGGCCGGGTTCGCCGTCTCCATCCGGACGTCGCCCTCGAGACTGACCACCAGCCGATTCTCCATCTCGCCGACCACGGTGGCAGGCAGCAGGTTGGCCACCCCGATGAAGTTGGCCACGAACACCCTGGCCGGCGAGTGATAGATGTCCTCCGGGCTGCCGATCTGCTCCACCAGACCCTCGTTCATGACCGCGATGCGGTCGGACATGGTCAGGGCTTCTTCCTGGTCGTGGGTCACGTAGATGAAGGTGATCCCGACCTCGCGCTGGATCCGCTTGAGCTCGATCTGCATGGCCTGGCGCAACTTGAGGTCCAGCGCGCCGAGCGGCTCATCCAGCAGCAGGGCGCTGGGGTAGTTCACGAGGGCCCTCGCCAGTGCCACCCGCTGCTGTTGGCCGCCGGAGAGCTGCGCCGGCTTGCGGGCCGCGAACTGGGTCAGCCGGGTGACGCTGAGCAGCTCGTCCACCCGCTTGGCCACCTCCGCCTCGGGGGCCTTCTTGCTGCGGGGACCGAAGGCCACGTTGTCCCGCACCGACATGTGGGGAAACAGGGCGTAGTGCTGGAACACGGTGTTCACGTTGCGCTGGTACGGGGGCACCCGGGAGACGTCCTGGCCCTCGAGCAGGATGCGGCCCCCGCTGGGCTGCTCGAAGCCGGCGATCATGCGGAGGGTCGTGGTCTTGCCGCACCCCGACGGCCCCAGCATCGAGAAGAACTCGCCCCGCTGGATGTCAAAATGGGCCTCGTGCACCGCGACGTAGGCGCCGAACCGCTTGCTGACGTGGTCGAGGGTGATGACGGAATCCATGCAGGTGCCCCGGGGGGTGGCGAGTGGCGAAGGGCCCAATTTGCAGGTCAAACACGGAGTTGACAACCCGTGCCCCGGACTCCATGATGGTTCCCAGCCTCGGCCACCCTGTGGGCCCCGCGTCCCGTAGCAGGCGATAGCACCCAGCAACCCGGTTCCCCAACACCATGACGACCACCGTACCCCCGCGCGGGGAGGCGGCGCTGGAGCGCCTCCTGGCCCGCGCCCGTGAGATTGCCGAAACCGAGACCGCCCGTCTGCTGGAGCGCACCCGCGGCTCGGCGCGACTCTATGAGCGAGCCCGCCACATCCTTCCCTTCGGCGTGGTCTCGTCGTTCCAGAAGGGTTCCCCCTATCCGATCTACGTGAGTCGTGGTGCCGGCAGCCACATCTGGGACCAGGATGGCCAGGAGTATCTCGACTTCCACGGCGGCTTCGGCGCCATGGTGGTTGGTCATGCCCATCCCCGGATCGTGGAAGCGGTGCGGGAGGCCGCCAGCCGGGGTACCCACTTCGCCGTCACTACCGAGGAGGCGGTCGAGTACGGGGAGGAGATCTGCCGGCGGTTCGGGCTCGAGATGCTGCGCTTCGCCAACAGTGGCACCGAGGCCACCATGGACGCCATCCGGGTGGCGCGGGCCGCCACTGGCCGGGATGTGGTGTGCAAGATCGAAGGGTCCTACCACGGTCACCATGACGCGGTGATGTTCTCGGTGATTCCCAACGCCGACGTCATGGGCGGGCGGGAACGGCCCGCCAAGGCCCCGGTGTCCAGGGGACTGGTCAAGGACGCCCACCGCTACATCGAAGTGGTGCCGTTCAACGACGCCGAGGCGCTGGAGCGGCTGTTCACGGAGCGGGGCCCGGACATCGCCTGCCTCATCATGGAACCGGCCATGATGAACATCGGCATCGTGCTGCCGGACCTGGCCTACCTCCGGCGGGTGCGGGAGCTGTGCACCCGGCACGGGGTGGTGTTCATCTACGACGAGATCAAGACCGGCTTCACCATCGCGGCCGGCGGCGCCCCCTAGCGGTTCGGGGTGCAGCCCGACCTGGTGTGT
>CALMOP010000215.1 GCA_937871775.1 uncultured Gemmatimonadota bacterium
ATTCTGGCATTCGGTCTGGTTGAAGAAGTTGCTTGACGGGTAGCCATACTCAAAGCGGACCCCAAAGAATGTCGCGTCCCGCCCCACCTGCACGCACGAATACGCCCCGTAGTAGTTGGGTGATTCGTACAGGGTCTCCTCGAAGATGACCATCTGACCGGTCGCATCGGTGGTGTGTCCCTCGGCATTACCCCCGCGAGCTCCGGGAAACCGCCCCGACAGCGCCACTTCGGATCCATCCAGAGAGGCGCTGTTCCCGTTGAGTCGAAACGCCTGGTAGTACCCCGTCACGGTCGAGTCACCGGCTGTCCTGGTCGCGTAGGTCAGCACGAAGCGCTGCCCGGTGGGGTCCCACGCGGCGTCGGTGGCCGTGACGGTCTTGGGTCCACAGCGGGTGATCAGTTGCTGCGAAGAGGCCGTACCGGCGGCGGGCAGGGTGACCAGCCAGGCCTGCTGGAAGCTCTTGGTTCCCCCGCAGGGCGAGAGGCGCTTACCCGCCGCGATGGCGTGCAAACCGTCCGGTGCATACTGGACCCAGAGGGCGCCCCCTGAATCCGGATGGATGAGGGAAGTGAAGTCGACGGAGGTCTGGCTGGGGTAGGTCTTGCCGAGTACAGCACGGCCGCCGCTGTTGTACAGGTCCGCCGTGTCCCGCTCGAGGTAGGTCCGGAAAGTGACACCCGCTTCAACATTGGTTCGGGTCCATTGCCCGTTGAGCTTGGCGTATTCCCAGGTTTCGGGGCCGGCTCCAAGATTCAGATTCGAGATGGCGACCAAGCGTCCGCCCTGGGCGATCGAGACATTCGGGAACTGCGGGGGTACCAGGCCGTTGAGTACCGGGATGGGGTCGTCCCACTTGCGGACGGAGAGGAGCCGCACGCCGGAGGAGTCCTGATCCCACCACATGATGGTGCCGCACAAGGGGGTCGTGGGGCTGTCCCAGGCGAGTTGCTGCAGGGAGCTGTAGGCATCGAGCTGATAGATGGTTTCGGGGGCGCCGCTCACCGAGTGGAGCTTGGGGGTAAGGATTCCCGAGTTGGGCTCGATGTCGTAGGCGGCCCCCTGCATCAGGTAGTGCTTGACCGAGTCGGGGGTCAGGGTGGGATCCATGGCGATGAGCTGCGCGGCGACGCCGGCGACCATCGGGGCCGAGATCGAGGTGCCGTACATCAGAAGGACCTCACCTTGATAGGGCGGTCCGCCGGCCGCCAAGCCCAACGTAGCCACGTTGTCCCCAGGGGCGGCAATATCGATGCCTCCGCCGCTTACAAACGTGCTCCCTCTCCAGAGGGTGTCGGTGGGATAGGTTCCCGCGACGATAAGAATGCGCTTCTTCGCTGGCCTGCCCGCGGAAGTGGAGTCACGCAGGCGTTGGAAGGCCGCGAGTAGTGGATTGCGGATAAGCGCTTTCGCCGCGGTCAACGTCAGGCCTTGCAACGAGTCGTTACCCGCCGATTTGACGAGCAGCGTATTGGGGCTGCGATCCATGAACTTCTTGAGTAGGCGAACCAAGCTGTTGATCCTCCTCGCGGCCAGCGCCGTGTCTGGAGTGCCGTAGATGTGTATCGCCAGCGGGAGAACCCGGAGCCCATCATCCGCAGCCTTGCTCATTGCTACTCTTAACGCATCGATTTGTGAGGTTGAGTTGTAATAGTTGTTCGGCCTCATGACGTAGAGGCGAAGGTCCGTGCGCCAAGTCGAGCCTGCAACTCCGAACCCGTTGTCACCAGCGGCCGTCATGGCACCGGCCACCGCCGTGCCATGCTGCGTCAGTTCCAACGTGTCCTGTGCTAACGCGTGCACTCCTGATCGTCCGACCGGCGAGTAGTACACTGGTGGGGTAAACGAGGGGGAGAGGTCCTGGTTGGTCTGGTCGACCGACCACTCCATCACCCCAACGCGTGTGCGTGCCTCGACGACGGCGCCTGTCTCGCATCCCCACGCTTGTGGTGCCCTGACAGCCCGCAGTGCCCAAGACGTGATACCAGTGCCGGTCAACCAGTCTGCCCGTTGCAGACCGGCTCCGTCCGAGGGAAATCTCGCCTCGACTTGAAGAGGTTCATAGCGTGCAAATGGCGTAGCCCACAATACGCCAGGTTCAGCCTCGATCTGCCGCAACTTTGTCCACACCGCAGCCCAGGTGGGGCCGGGGTCGGCATACTGGATGATGTAGGTGTTGTCAAGGGTCGCGCCTCCCACCACCTGAGCGGCGTACTTCGTCAGCACGGCTGAGATCTGTTGGGCGGTTGCGACATCACTGAATGTTACTGAGGCGATCGTCCGGTAGTACTGCGCGACTGTGTCACCGGGAGCGTACACGATATGGAGCGAGTCGTCCGGTACATCTGCCGTAGAATTCGGCAGCGGCGGCGGATTGCCACTCCCACCCGACGTGTTCGCCGTCGCCACGAACGACAACCGCACCTGACTCGCCGGTGATGCCAGGGTGAACAGCAGCGTGTCCAGCACCGTCGAGGCCTTGTTGGACAGCGTACCGGTGCCTCCGGTGAACCACACCCGGCCCCCGCCCGCCTCGCTGCTGTCGGGATTCAGCGCCACCACCGTGCTGGCCGGGGTGCCGGCGGGGGTCAGCACCGTGACGCCCGTGGCCGGCAGATAGAGCCGGATCGGCAACTGCAGACTCCCGCCGCTGTTGTTGGTCAGCTTCACGAACAGGCTCAGCTTCCGGGTGGAGCCGGCCCATTTGGGGGTGCTGCCCTTGATGAGCACCAGCTTGGTGGTGCAGCTACTGGTGCTGGGCCAGGTAGAACTGATGGTGCTCGAGCCCGAGACGGTCACGGTGACCCGGGCACACAGGCTGTCCGAGGTCACCAGCAGGGCCTGGACCGGATGCGCCGCCCTGGGCGCCAGCAGCTCCTCGTCCCGGCAACTGCCGCTGCAGAGGCTCGCGGCGAGGGTGAGTGTCATGAGGGAAAGCATGGGCCTTCCTGGAAGGGCCGAGAACCGTACCGGAGCTGACATGTCAGGCTCCACCCGGTTGAGGATGACCGCTTGCCGTCGGGAAGTCGAGGGGGGTGGCTAACGGTACCACCGGGGGGGGGGGGGACTGTCAAGCATTGCGCAGGCGGGGCCGGAGGTTGGGTCCGGTTGTCGGTCACGTCACGGCGGCCCGCGGCCCGCGCTCCCGACGACTGCCTGGGAGGGCGGACCCCGTTCCGTCAGGCCGGGTTCAGTTCTCGCGGCTTACGAAGCCCAGGCCCGGCTCGGCTGCCGTTCCGAAGGGATCACTGGCGTAGCGTGACCGGGCCCCGGCGGGTTCCGGTCGTCTGGACGTAGTTCTGGCACTCCGTCATCTGGAAGTAATTGGTCCAGAGATAGCCATACTCGTAGCGGACCGCGAGGGACACCGCGTCACGTCCAACCTGCAAGCAGGCATCCGGCCCATAGTAATTCGGCTCAGCGTACCGGGTTTCTTCGAACAGAAGTGTCCGACCGGTCGCATCG
>CALMOP010000216.1 GCA_937871775.1 uncultured Gemmatimonadota bacterium
GCCGGGTGTGCCACGCAGCGGCCGGGCCCTGAGGGGGCGGCCCCCGATGGCACGCAACAGGCGGCGCTCCAGATGGCCGTGGGGGCGCATGGTGAGGCATACCTGGTCTGGATGACGGTCGGAGGACAGGGCGGGGAGCGCGAGCTCCGATTCTCACGTTCCGAGGATGGCGGCGTTACCTGGTCGGGTCCGCTGTGGTCCCGGAAACCGGCTCAGGGCATGTTCGCCGAGTTGATTCAGCTGGCCACCGGGCCCACGGGACAGGTGTATCTGGCCTGGCGGGAACGGAACGCCAACAAAGACGACACGCGCATCCTGGTGGCCAGGTCTCTGGATGGCGGGAAGCACTGGGATGAGACGCCTCATAAGTTGGCCGTTGGCGACCATCTTGGGCCTCCTCACCTGCAAGCCGGTCCGAACGGTGCCCTGTACGTAGCCTGGGTGGGTGGGGACGAATCCCGCCGAGTTCTAGAGGTTGCCACCTCCCAGGATTCCGGCGGGACCTTCGCGCTGACGCCGGCGCGGCTCCAGCCGGTCTTTACGGAGTCGGACAGAGGAATAACCGATCCACGCCTGGCCACCGATGACAAGGGCCGCGTGTATGCGGTATGGGAAGAGGCGACGAAGCGGAAGGGAGATTCCGGAATCTATCTGAGCCGATCGGAGGACCATGGCCGGACCTGGTCCGAGCCGATTCTCGTCAGCCGACCCGGCGAGGATTCTCACGGTTCCCATGCGCCGCGAATCGCCACGGCGCCCGACGGGCAGATCTATCTGATCTGGGAGCAGTTTGATCCACGTACCGTCAGATTGGAGGGCCGAACTGAATGGCCGACAGACCGGATGATCTACTTTACCCGCTCCCTCGATGGCGGTCGGACCTGGTTGAGTCGGCCAATCCGCCTGAGTCAGCTCGATCCCATGTCGTTTCGTCAGCGTAAGAGTTTTGCCGCTCAGATTGCCAGCGACGGGCGCGGGCATGTCTATGTTGCCTTCATAGAGGGGGAGGGGGCCCACGCTCGGCGTCTGGTGGTGTTACATTCCGCCGATTCCGGGGCCACATGGGCAGAGCCCACTGAGCTTGGACGGACGAGCGGGGTGAAGGGCCGACCTGAAGATGCCGTATTGACGCATGACGGTGGCGGCCGCCTCTGGATGGTCTGGCAGGAGCACGCCTTCGGTCCCAGGTACGGATGGTTCGTCCTGATGAATCGATCCGTAGATCACGGGCAGCAGTGGGCGGACGAGGCCGTCATGATGAGCGGGCCGGCGGCGAGGCAGACGACAATGAGAGACCTGTTGGTTGGCGTGGGCGAGAACGGCCTTATCCTGACAGCCTGGGATCATGGCGTAGGGGTGTACCAGCCCATCGTGCTGAACCGGTCCACCGATGGTGGGAAGAGCTGGTCACCGAGTCGCCTTCCGCTCGACTGATCGCTGCCGGGGGGATCGTGGGTAAGCGTACTGCTCTCACGCCGCCGCCGGCTGGAGGTTGGCTCAGCCGGCAGTCGATCGCCCTGCTGATCCTGCTCGTGGCGGTCGGCGTGGTCTACGCCAACAGCTTCGACAACGAATTCCTGTTCGATGATATCGAAACGATTGTCGAGCTGCACCGCCCAGGGAGCGGTCCGTTTCAGCAGCTCGAAGCACTGCTGGGCGGTCGGTCGGCCTTTCGTCCCGTCAGAAGCGCCTCCTACGCCATGGATTACGCCATCTCCGGCCTCGATCCGTGGGGGTACCACCTCACCAACATAGCACTGCACGGCCTCTCGGCAATCTGCGTCTACCTGATCGCCCGGACCCTGTTCGCCTCGCCGCTTCCGGCCCTCCTTGCCGCGCTACTCTTTGCGGTTCACCCGATTCAGACCGAGTCGGTGACTTACCTGTCCGGACGCCGGGATGTCTTGTCCGGCCTGTTCGTCCTGGCCGGATTTTACTGGTTTCTGCGTTACCGGCAGTCGAGCCGGCTGCGGGATCTTGCCCTGACGATCCTGCTGTGCCCACTGGCCTTCTTCACCAAAGAGAGTGGGATTATCCTGCCGCTGCTGTGCCTCGGCTATGATGTCGTCAGCCGCATCAAGAGGTCGGGGCCGGATGGGGAGGTCTCCTCAGTTCGGGCCGTCTGGACGGCGGCGTCTACCGCGGTCCGGGAGGGACGATGGTTTTACCTACCTGCCGGCGCCCTGACCGGCGCCCTGACCTTCTACGTGCTGTTTCTTGTGCGGGGGACCTCGCAACGGGCCTGGCATGGCGGCAGTCTCGAGATGACGCTGTTGACCATGGCGCGCGTCTTCCTGCGCTATTTTGCCCTCCTGCTGTTTCCCATAACGTTGAATGCCGACTACTCGTATAACGCCTTTCCCGTGACCACCTCCTGGATCGATCCGGAGGCCTGGTTGGCGGTGGCGATCTGGGGGGGACTGGGAGTGGTCTGGTACCGCCTGCTGGTCCGGCGGCCGCTGGCGGCATTCGGCGGCCTCTGGTTCCTGATCGCCCTGCTGCCCGTCTCTCAGATTGTCCCTCACCATGACCTGATGGCCGAGCACTTCCTGTATGTCCCTTCCGTCGGCTTCGCCTTGCTGGTCGCGGGGTTGTTCGAGCCGGTGCTGAACCGGCCCCGGCCATCTGCGGTTGTCGCGACCGCTTGCATTCTGGTACTCAGCCTCCTCGCCATCCGCACGGTGGTTCGCAACGCCGACTGGAAAGACGAACTGACCCTGTGGAGCAAGACGGTGCGAACGGCCCCCGAGTCAGCCAGGGCTCGGAACAACCTGGGGGCGGCCTACCTGCGCCGAGGTCAGCGCAGTCAGGCGGAGGAGCAGCTTACCGCAGCCGTGGCGATCCAGCCGGACCTCGCGGTGGCCCATGGCAACCTGGGCAAACTGCTCCTGGATCAGGGCGATCTGGCCCGAGCCAAGGAGGAGCTGGAGAGCGCGCTCGCGAAGCCATCGCGGGACACCATCCCGCGTCTGTGGCTGGGAGCCGTCTACCTGAAGCAGGGTAAGACGACCGAGGCCGAGGCGCAGTTTCGGCGGGCGCTGACCCATCCGCGGTCGGCCGCCTACGCCCACAACAATCTCGGCGTCCTGTTGGCCAACCGCGACCAACTGGCCGAGGCCGAGGCGGCGTTTCGAGAGGCGTTGCGCCTCATGCCGGACCTTGGGGAGGCGAAAGACAACCTCCGCCGCCTCTCAGCCCGCCAGGAGCGCTCCGTGAGAAATCCTTGACACGCTGCGGATGATCCGGTACAAAGGACCGGGTGGCGCCATGCGCGAGGCTGGCGAGAGGAGAGAACACCGATGTGCATGTGTATGACGAGGCGTGAGTTCCTGCAGGCCGCATCGATCGTGGCCGGAGGGTTCGCGCTGTCCGGGGCCCTGCCGAAGGCGGCGGCTGGTGCGCAGTCACAGGTACCAGTCCCCAAGGTCCTGGAGGGGACGCAGGCGATCCTCGCCCCCCTCATCACCCGGCACGCGCGGCTTCAGGATGATCCCTGGGTGCTGATGCACGGGGTCCGGGCCATGGGGCCGGACTTCACCGTGGGCAACGAGCGCGCCGTCGATTTTCTCTGCTCTCGCTTTCTCAAAAAACAGCAGGTGGCCGGCAAGGAGTATCTGTATGTGCCGGTGGAGCATGAGGGGCATCCAAACGCCCTCCTCAAGACGCTCCTGGAGGCCGGCGTCTCGCCGAGTCATCCCTTTACGCTGGACGGCCGCCGCTACACGGTTGGCGACATGGTGAACAGCGCCAAGGCGCTGTTCGTGTTTGATCCCAAGACCATCGACCGCGACAATCTGGCCTGGACACTGATCGCCTTCTCGTTGCAGATCGTTCCATCCCAGGATACCTGGACGAACGCCTGGGGGCAGCAGATTCGGTTGACCGACGTGGTGCGGCTTGGCCTGGACACGCTGGACGAGACGACGCGACAGTTCCGGCAGGCGAAGGCGCGAGGGGTCATGCCGACCGAGAAAGACGCCATCATGGGGTTCACCTGCGGTGGCACGCATCTGGCCTATAGCCTGGCCTCGTGCGTGGTGAATGGACATGGCGGGGAGGGGGCGCGGACGCGCCTGCAGGACTACCTGGCCC
>CALMOP010000217.1 GCA_937871775.1 uncultured Gemmatimonadota bacterium
TTGCCGCGGAGAGCCCCAAGTTCAAGAAATCTGGTGTAGTCGGTCTGGGCGGGTGCCTGAAGGGTGGCCGGATCCCCCGGGTCCGCCCCGGCCAGCCCCGAGAGCAGGATGGCCGCATCGGTCACGGTCCGTGCCATTGGGCCGGCCGTGTCCTGGGTCGCCGAGAGCGGGATGATGCCACGCCGGCTTATGAGCCCCACCGTCGGCTTGATCCCGACCAACGCCATGTGGGATGCAGGACATGTCACCGACCCATCAGTCTCGGTTCCTACCCCCACCGCGGCAAAGCTGGCCGCGATTGCGCCGCCGGTCCCGGAGCTGGATCCGCAGGGACTCCGGTCGAGCGCGTAGGGGTTCTTCCCCTGTCCACCCCGGCTGCACCATCCGCTGGAGGAATGAGGCGACCGGAAATTCGCCCATTCGCTCATGCTGGTCTTCCCCAGGATGACCGCTCCGGCCTCTCGGAGCCGCGTCACCAGGGGGGCATCGCGAGTGGCGCGCGACCCCTCCATCGCAAGAGAGCCCGCGGTGGTCGTCATCCCGTCAGCAGTGTCGATGTTGTCTTTCAGTACCACGGGGATACCGTGCAGTGGTCCGCGGACCCGACCATCACGCCGCTCGCGGTCGAACTCCGCCGCGATGCGGGCTGCGTCAGGATTGAGGTCCAGCATGTGCCGAATTGTCGGTCCCTTCCGGTCCAGCTCCTCCACTCGGGCCAAGTAGATTTCCACAAGGCGCACTGAAGACCATTGCTGCGTCCTGAGCCCTTCCCCTAGTTGCCCAAGCGTAAGCTCCTCGAGTTCGAATGCCCCCCCATGACGCTGAGGGTGCAGTGTTGAAAAGTTACGTGGCACCGGCCAGCCCATTTGGCGCGCCGGAAGGGCAGTCACAGCCGTGAGTCCCGCGACGAGGAACTTGCGCCGGTCCAGGGGCCGATTGCCGGGCACTGCTTTCGTATCGTTCTTCATGACTCCCTCAAAGCGGAGGTTTCCATTCAAGATGCGATAGCCTGAAGCCAGTCCATTGGTGACACGCGTCGTAATGTCGGCATTTGTTCGGCACATACCCTCACCTGATAGTTCATGTGGCCGTGTTACCCAAGGCCTTTACTGCCAATGGTATCCATTACCGTATATAACCTGCTTTCGAGACCTTCTCGCCATAATGCATACGCCGTACTGATCCTGACACCACCTCTCCGAAGGTTGGGCATGAGGTGTGAAATCTGACGCAGGGAGCGATTTCAACAGGACTAGGATCCCATGTATCGAATCCGACTAGAGTCAGGTGAACAGACCGTGTTTCGTTCTGCCCACGAGATGTCGGTGGCAGTTCAAACCGGCGTGGTAGGCCCGAGCGCCATGGTTTTCCACACGGCGGCCAGGCGGTGGTTGCCAGTCGGGCAGCATCCCGACTATCGGGCTGGCTTGGCCGCATTCGGCGACCCCTCCAGCAGCGGTAGCCGCGCCCGTCACTCGTCGCCTTCGATCGCTGGTGAAAGCGAATATGACCCGTCCAGCGATCCGACCCCGGTTTCGGTCTCGCACCGGCCCACGCCGCTGGACCGGACCCGCCGAGTGCGGATCGCCCTCAGGGTCAGCCTCACGCTCGCGGCCTTGGCGCTGGGCAGCTCGGGTGGCTACCACGGTGCCCGGTTGGCTGAGCGGTGGATCTTCGGCATCCGATATCAGGCACCGGTGATGACGGAGGGTATGAGCCCAGCACCGCTCCCAGCTTCCCCAGCCCTCGGGACCCCAGCCGGGCCCACCGACTATCCATCACCTTCGGCGCCAGCCGCGGTGGCTCCCCTCCCGGAGCCGGCACTGGAACCAGTGGCGGAGCAGCCGACTCAGACCACCCGGCTCAGCGCGACCAGGAACACCACGCCCAGCTACTTCGAGGCCTATGCTGACGCCCGGGCCGAGATGGAGGATGAGTTCGATTATATCGGATTTCGCAGGCTGTTTGATTCCCCTCGGTTCTCCAGCCCGGACAGCATCCGGGCATCCCGACGGATGCTGGCGGCGGCGAGCAATATCGTGGCTGTCTACCGCAGCCGCGAAGTCAGGCTGGAGCAGACCTACCGTCCGGATGCGCCGGAGGCACCTGGCTCACTTCGGGAAACCTTCGAGGCGGCCCAGGGCGCTGCGGGACTCCTCTCGGAGGTTGACAGCCTGTTCGGGGTGCTCCAGTCATCGGAAGGGCGGTATTCCTACGACGACCAATCGGTCAAGTTCGTGGATCCGGCCGCCGCACTAGCCTACGGGGCGCTCCGACAGGATATCCTCGCCAGGATCCAGGGCTGGCGGGATCTCCCGGAGAGCTCCAATCAGGTGACCATTCCCCGGCTCCTGACCGCGGTCGGACCCGGCCTTCCGCCCCCTCCCGCTATCCGCTGATTCTGCTCCGGGGGGTTCTCGCGACCTCCGGGAATTCGCGCTATGCTGGCAGCACCATGTTTCGAATCAAGCTCGCCTCCGGTCGGGAGGCGGTCTTTCGCACGGTCGATGAGCTCGCGCTCGCCATCCAGAGCGGCCGCGTCACGGCTGGGGCGGAGATCTTCCACAACAAGAGCCAGCGATGGCTTTCGATCGAGGTCCATCCCGCCTACGCCCAAGCGGCGGCCTTGGCTTGGACTCTCCCGGCTCCGCCGCCCCCTTCGGGTACCGCGGAAGTCGTCATCAAGCACCAGGGTTCCCTGCGCAACAGCGCCGTCCAGATCTACCAGATGTTCTCCCAGAGCGCCCGGGAGCTGGAGGAACGGCGCCGGCCCCGCTGGCTGACCCCGCTGGCCATCCTGGTGGCGGGCGCGGCGGCCGTGGCGGCAGTGGTCCTGGTTTTGAGGGCCCCTGGCGGACCGGAATTGCCGGCGGTTCGCCCGGCCGTCCCGGCCCGCCAGAGACCGGCCACGGCGACCCAGGCGCCACTCGAGATCACGTCCGAAATCCTCCGGGAGGCCCGGAACACCCCATCCAGCCTTGCCAGCCGGATGCATCAGGGCAGCGACAGCGCCGGGCGGGCTCTTCAGGACAGCGCCCAGAGATTGGGGATTGTCGAGCTTCTGGATCTGGATCACCTGAAGACGCCCGACACGGTGCGGGCCCGCCGAGACGCGCTCAGGGTCTTCCGGCCACAGGTTGAGGCCTACCGCGCCTTCGTGAGCGAGTTGGCCCTCAGCTACGAGGACTCGGCCGCAATGTTCGTGCGGACAAAGGAGTGGAGCCGGGTCGATGCCCACGAATGGCGAGTCCGGGCCGCCCAGGCCGAGTCTCGCGCTTCGATTGCCCGGGCGGACTCCCTGTTCGAAGGACTGGACCGGTTGTACGGACTGTTGCTGGCGCAGGCCGGGGCGTTCAACGTCGATTCCATGGGCATCCGATTCGTCCGCCCGGCGGCTGCGCAGCAGTATGAACGACTTCGGGTGATCCTGCGCCGTCTGGCCATGGCACCTACCCCCGAACTCGACCCCGCCTCCCCCCCGCCCTCCTTCCTCCGCCCCGCCTCCACCCCCGCATCTCTTCTCTCCTCTCCGCGCTGTCCACCAATCCCCCCCCCCTGTCGCTATCC
>CALMOP010000218.1 GCA_937871775.1 uncultured Gemmatimonadota bacterium
TCGACCACTGTGACCCGGGTGAAGCTGCGAGTCTCCGCGTCGGCGCGGTGCATGCACACTGAGCGCGGACCGCTCTCGGGATCGTGGCTGCGGTGCAGGGCGGTCAACCGCTCCGGAGTCAGAGGTTGCGCTCGGGTGAACAGCTCGCGGCGGGAGTGCAGGACCTCCTCCGGCGATACCGCCGAGCTGGTGGCGATCAGGCCGGATGCCTCCAGCAAGGTGGTGGCGAGCCGCCGGCCATCCCAACTGGTGACCGCCGCCGGCCGGCCCGGCTCGACGGCCACCAGGGTGAAGCTGGCGACCCGAATCAGCTCCAACCGTGCCAGCCGGGCCGCGGCCTCCGCCAGGCTTGGTGCTGGGGCCAGCTCCAGCAGCACCAGTCCGCGGCTCCTCGGCTGCGCGGGGGGCGGACTCGACAGCTGGTAGCGGTTGAGCAGGGTCAGCGCCAGGCCGAATTCGTTGACCGCGATCCAGGTGCCGCCGTGATCGCTGTCGAGGGGAGCCAGGAACCGTACCCCGTCTGCAGAGTGGATCTCCGGCGGCCGGGCCGGCCCCCGGGTCAGCCGCTCATCGCGGTTGCAGCAGACGGTGTAGCCGTCGGGCTGGGGCAGCCAGCTTACCGTGCACATGCGACATCCCGCCGGGTCGCGGCGATCGTGGACGGGGCAACGCCGAACTCGTCGCCCGTCTGGAATCCGCTCCGGCGGAGAAGCTCCTTGATCAGCGCGTAGTGGTGCACCGTGTGGCTCACCAGGAATTGCAGCTCCCGCTTCAGGGTCGACTGGCTCCAGTCGGGGGCGCCATCCTCGCTGGCGACGCTGCGCAGGGTCACCCGCACCGGACGTGATCCCAGCGCCGCCGGGAGCCGTTCCAGGTCGGTGCAGTACCCCAGCGCCGTCGCGATCGCCAGCGCACGGTCCCGTTCGAGCGGGACCTGCCGGTCCCTGGCGTCGTAATCGATCTCGTCCGCGGCCAGCCCCATCAGGAAGGCCCGATAGTGATCGAACACATGGCGGAAGTGGACCCCGACCGCGGAAATCCCCGGGTCGGCCCCCGCCGCGGCGTAGGTCGTGTCGTCCATCCGGTTCAGTACCTCGACCGCCTGGCGAAGGACCAGCAGGTTGCCTTCGACTGCCTCGAGTCGATCCGTCATCCTTGCTCCATGACTACCGGGGTGAACTGGGCCGACACCGCTTGGTACAGCCGGTCGGCCAGACGCTTGCGATCAGGATCTGCGATGGTCTCCGCGCCCAGCCGGACCCGGGCCTCGATCCGCTCCAGCCGGCACAGGTCGACCAGGTGGCGTCCAAAGGTCATCTCTCCCCACCAGCACACGGCAAGGTGGGCCGGTGGATCTCCTGCGGCGGTCCGGTACGCCAGGCTGGCGTAGTGCACCGGGTGCACCGTCCGGGCGGCCCATTCCAGCAGCGCGGGCCGGAATGGTAGTACTACCCGCCCCGGGGTGCTGGTCGCCTCGGCGAATAGGATCACACCGTCGCCGTCTGCCACCGCCTGGGCCAGATCGTCCTGCAGCCTGAGGGCATCCCGGTGCGCCGCGCGGTCGATGAAGATGGTCGCCATCGCCCGGGCCAGCAGGCCCACCACCGGCCACCCGCGGACCTCCCGCTTGGCGACGAATCGGGCCGGCATGATGGCCGCGAAGACCACGATGTCGAGATAGCTCAGGTGATTCGACACCAGGTAGAACGGGGCCACCGGGACTTCGCCCTGCACTTCGACTCGCACCCCCAGCAGCCGGCACACCGCCCGGGCCCAGCGCCGGAACACCTCCCGTCGCACCCGGCGGCGGCCCCGGGCTGACGGCAGCGTGAGCAGGCTGCCCGCGGCCCAGCTGCTGATGCTGAGGAGCGTCGCCAGCGTCAGCAGCGCCAGCCGACCGACGGGGTTCCGCCGCCCCCGCTCAGCGGAAGAAGAAGCGATAGCGATGCTGGTCGAGCCCATCGACATCGAGCGCCACGAGGAAGTCGATCGTCTTGAACTGGCGGTCGATGGCCGGCGGACCCAGCACCTTCGCCCCCAGGGTGAGATAGCTCTGGAACAGGGCGGGGATGTGCACTTCCCGGGCGGCGACCTCCGCCGGGTCCGCCAGTTCGCAGCCCAGTCCCGGCAGCGGCGGCGCCCGTCGGATCGGATCAACTTGCCCGTCCCGGAGCAGCTGCTGCATCGTCGCCAGGCCCAGGGCCGCATCCTGGCTGGTCAGGGAGCAGCACCCGAAGATGAACCGTTTCCGGTTGCGGGTGAGGTACAGTGCCAGCCCGCGCCACAGCAGGTTGAGTACTCGGCCATTGCGATGCTCTTTCGCGACGCATGCCCGACCGACCTCCACCGCTCGGTCCAGGAATCCGGCTGCCAGGCCGCCCAGATCGAACTCGCTGGCGGAGTAATAGCCGTGGTGCCGGGCCGCCATCTCGCCCGTCTGCAGCCGATAGGTGCCGACCACCTCACCTGACTCCCGGCACTCGATCAGCAGATGATGCATGAAGGGATCGAGCTCATCATGGTCGCGACCGGACTGGTAGGCGCTGTCGAGGCCTTCGCCCAGTTCCAGGTTGAAGATCTCGAATCGGAGCCGCTCGATCCGGTCCAGGTCTTCCACCGTGCGCGCGAACCGGACCCGATAGCGCCCGGCCTCCACTACCTCATCCGGCAACAACTCCGGGAAGGCGGGGTAGGGGATGCCAAGCTCGCGTTGGGCGAACTCGGTGCCGGCCGTGGGCTGCGAGGAATCCGGTGTGGTCATAGAAGCCCCTCGCCAGGGGCGGGGGATTGGCACATAACGGGCCCGGCGGGCATTTGGTTCCTCCGGTGAGCCGGGACCGGACAGGGAATCTCTCGCGCAGACTGATGGTCCGCCAGAGGCGCCGGTTCCGGGCTGGTCCAGCCCGGGCAAGTCCGCCTCAATCTGCCACTTCAGGGGGCGTCGGGGCGCCTTTCGCTCCCGGCCTGGTTAACTTGCCGCCATGGCAGGCTCATTGGACGCGTTCGTACAGGACGTGGTGCAGGCCCGGGAGGGCTACCGACTGCCCGGCCCGGCCAGCCGGCTGGCGGAGGAGTTCACTCAGACGGCGCTGGGCCTGCTGTTCCCCCACTTCGCCGCGAGTAACGCCGCCTCGCCCAGCAAGGTGCGCGGCGAGCTGGCCCGGCTGGGGGACCAGATCGACCTGTTCCTGCTGTCTCAAGGGCGTCGTCCGGCCGAGGCCGGCAGGGTCAGCCATTGGGTTCTGGACCAGCTGCCGCGGTTGCAGCGGGAGCTGCGCCTCGATGCCCAGGCCACCTGCGAAGCGGACCCCGCGGCGACCGATGTCGATGAGGTGCTGCTGGCCTATCCCGGCTTCTTCGCCCTGGCCTGCTATCGCCTGGCCCACGCCCTGCTCGAAGCGCCGGTGGGGCTGCTGCCCCGGCTGATCACCGAATACGCCCACCGCACCACCGGGATCGACATTCATCCCGGAGCCCGGATCGGCCGTTCCCTGGCCATCGACCACGGTACCGGCATTGTCATCGGAGCGACCGCGGTGCTCGGCGACCGGGTGCGGCTCTATCAGGGCGTCACCCTCGGCGCCCTGAGCGTCCGCAAGGATCTGGCCCAGAGCAAACGCCACCCGACCATCGAGGATGACGTGGTGATCTACGCCAATGCCACCATTCTCGGCGGTGACACGGTGATCGGTGCCGGCTCGGTGATCGGCGGGAACGTCTGGTTGACCCACAGCGTGGCGCCCAGGTCGGTGGTGACCCATGGGGCCACCATCGAGCGACCCCGGACAGCGGAAGAGCCGCTGTTGGAGTACAATATCTAGCATGCTCAGGCAATCGTCTCTTCTGATTCGAGCCACTCCACCGGGCCGATGTCGCGGTGCCCGGTGCGCGCAGTGAACTGAGCGTGGTCGCGCGACCTCCGGGTCCGGGACGACGCTCCCGGACTTTTTCCTTTTCCCCCCAGGGGGCCTGTCATGAAGGCCACTTCGATTCTGGATACGATCGGCAACACGCCGCACGTCCGCATCAACCGGCTCTTCGACCGGAAGGCCGAGGTGTGGCTCAAGCTGGAACGCGCCAACCCCGGCGGCAGCATCAAGGACCGCATCGGGCTCGCGATGATCGAGGCGGCCGAACGCGATGGAACCCTCAAGCCCGGCGCGGTGATCATTGAGCCGACCTCCGGTAACACCGGCATCGCGCTCGCGATGGTCGCCGCGGTCAAGGGTTATCGCCTGATCCTGGTCATGCCGGAGTCGATGTCGGTAGAACGCCGCCGGATCATGACGGCCTACGGTGCCGAGCTGGACCTGACCCCGCGCGAGAAGGGGATGAAGGGCGCCATCGAACGGGCCAAGGAACTGGCCGCGGTCACCAAGGGCGCCTGGATCCCGCAGCAGTTCGAGAACCAGGCCAACACCGAGATCCACCGGCGCACTACCGCCCGGGAGATCCTGGCCGACTTCCCCGAGGGCTTCGACTACCTGATCACCGGGGTCGGGACCGGGGGGCACATCACCGGGGTGAGCGAGGTGCTCAAGGAGAAGTTCCCCAAACTCAAGACCTTCGCCGTCGAGCCCGCCAAGTCTCCGGTTATCTCCGGCGGCGCCCCCGGTCCCCACAAACTCCAGGGGATCGGCGCCGGTTTCATCCCGGCCATCCTCAACACCAAAATCCTCGACGGCACCATCCAGGTCACCGAGGAGGAGTCCTTCGCCTACGCGGTTCGCGCGGCGAAGGAAGAGGCCATTTTCCTGGGTCCGTCCTCCGGAGCGACCCTCGCGGCCATCGCGAAGAAGCTGCCCGACATCCAGCCAGGCAGTCGGGTGCTCGGGTTCTGCTACGACACCGGGGAGCGGTACCTGTCGATTGAGGGGTTGTTCGCGTAGTTCAGCAGATCCGCGGCAGCTGGTCGCCCGGCAGCAGGTCCATCACCCGGCTGCCCCCGACCACGGTGCGCATCACCACGTAGCCGGGATGATCGGGCACCACCCGTCCGATCCAGCAGGCCTCCCGGCCCAGCGGGTGGGACCGCAGCGCCGCGAGGGCTGCCTCTCGGCGGGAGGGTCGCACCACGGTGATCAGGACTCCCTCGTTGGCCACATAGCAGGGGTCGAGCCCGAGGATGTCGCAGGCGGCGCGTACCTCACCGGGAATCGGCAGCAGGCTTTCCTCCACCGCGATCCCCACCCGGGAGGCCTGGGCAATTTCGTTCAGCGCACTGGCGAGCCCGCCCCGGGTAGGATCCCGCAGCACCGCAATGGACGATCCGGCGGCGTGATTCAGGGCATGGACCAGCGGGGTCAGGTTGGCGGTGTCGCTTACGATGGCGCTCTCGAACTCCAGCCCCTCCCGTACCGCCATGATGGCCATGCCATGCCGCCCGATCGGGCCACTCACCAGAATGTCGTCACCCGGCTCGGCCTGGTGCGGCCCCGGCCGGGAATGGCCGGCCAGGATCCCCAGCCCCGTGGTATTCACGTACATTCCGTCGGCGCGACCGCGCTCCACCACCTTGGTGTCCCCGGTGACCAGCGGGACCCCGGCGGTGGCAGCCGCGCTGGCCATGGCCCCGACAATCCGGTCCAGCAGGTCGAGGGGCAGGCCCTCCTCCAGCACGAACCCGGCGGTGAGATACATCGGCACCGCGCCCATCATGGCCACATCGTTGAGCGTGCCGTGCACCGCCAGGGTGCCGATGTTGCCGCCGGGGAATTCCAGGGGATGGACCACGAAGGTGTCGGTGGACAGCACCACCTCGGCGCCGGCGACCGGGACCACGGCCCCGTCGCCCAACTGCTCCAGGTAGGGGTTCTTGAGCGGCGGCAGGAAATGGGACCGGAGCAGGGCCGCGCTCAGTTTGCCACCTGATCCATGGCCCAGCTGTACCCGCGACTGCTCCACCAGCGGCAACGGGCAGGCCGAACCGTCGATATGGATACTGGTCATCGCTCAGGCCTCCGTCGGTACCGAGTTCCGGAACCGGGCATAGTTGTAGTAGGCCGCACAGGCACCTTCGGACGATACCATCGGGGCGCCCAGGGGACGCTCCGGGGTACACTCGCGTCCGAACGCCGGACATTGAGTCGGCTTGAGTGTGCCCCGCAGGACCTCTCCGGCCCGGCACGCCGCCGGCTCGGCGACGCTGACGGCCTCGAGGCCGAAGCGGATCTCGGCGTCGAAGTCGGCGTACTCTTCCCGCAGCACCAGGCCGCTGCGCGGAATGGTGCCGATGCCACGCCACTGCCGGTCCGCCAGCCGGAACACCTGTTCGACGAGGCGCTGCGCCGGAACGGTGCCCTCCCGCCGCACCGACCGGACGTACTGGTTCTCCACCTCGTGGCGCCCCGATTCCAGCTGACCGATCGCCAGCAGCATCCCCTCCAGGATGTCCACCGGCTCGAAGCCGGTGACCACGATCGGCACCCGGTAGCGGGCGGCGATCGGCTCGTACTCTGACCAGCCCATCACCGAGCAGACGTGGCCGGCGGCCAGAAATCCCTGGACCCGATTGTCGGGTG
The DNA here is from genome assembly GCA_937871775.1 of uncultured Gemmatimonadota bacterium. GTDB lineage: Bacteria > Gemmatimonadota > Gemmatimonadetes > Gemmatimonadales > GWC2-71-9 > JADJOM01. Next base: position 6,522 of record CALMOP010000218.1, read on the forward strand.
CCTCGAGCAGGGCCGTCATGGCCGGGGGCACCGTCACGTGGGACACCAGCATGCTGAAGTTGGTGAGTTTGAGCTGTCGGGCCCGCCACACCGCCATCGCGTTGGCCGGGGCCGTGGTCTCGAAGCCCACCGCGAAGAACACCACCTGCCGATCGGGATGCCGTGCCGCCAGCGCCAGCGCGTCGAGCGGCGAGTACACGATCTGGACGGTGCCGCCCCGGGCCCGCACCTGCAGCAGATCGCTGCAGGAGCCAGGGACTCGCAGCATGTCGCCGAAGGAGGTGAAGATCACGTCGGGTCGCGCCGCCAGGGCCAGCGCCTTGTCGATCTGTTCCAGCGGGGTGACGCAGACCGGGCAGCCGGGGCCGTGAATCATCTCGACGGCATCGTCGAGCAGCTCGTCGAGTCC
>CALMOP010000219.1 GCA_937871775.1 uncultured Gemmatimonadota bacterium
GACGCCAGATCCGCTTCCCGTCCCGCCATGGCGTTGCGGTTGCCCCACAGGGTGTTGATCTCGCCGTTGTGGGCGATCATCCGGAACGGCTGGGCCAGCGGCCAGCTGGGGAGGGTGTTGGTCGAGTAGCGCTGATGGAACAGGGCGACCGCGCTCTCGTACTCGGGATAGCGAAGGTCGGGATAGAACACCGGCAGCTGGGTCCCCGTCAGCAGGGCCTTGTAGACGATGGTGCGACAGGACAGGGAACAGACGAAGAAGGGATCGACGCCCAGCTCGGATGCCTCCCGTTCCATGTCGCGCCGGGCGAGGTAGAGCGCTCGTTCCCAGGCATCGTCATCGGCGATCGCAAAGGGACGGCCGAGGAACACCTGCCGGATGGCAGGGCAGCTCTCCCGCGCCACCGGGCCCAGCGCGGCCGGGTCGGTGGGGACCTCGCGCCAGCCCAGCAGGGGGAGCCCGTTCAGCTCCAGGATCTTTTCGACCAGCTGAATGGCCCGGGTCCGGGCGGCCGAGTCGGCGGGGAGGAAGAACACCCCCACGGCGAAAGGTTGGCCGGGCTGGAGCCGAAGCCCCAGACGGTAGGCCTCCCGATGGAACAGCCGATTGGGGATCTGGGTCAGCAGACCGGCCCCGTCCCCCGAGTTGTCCGTGGAAGCCGCACCGCGATGCGCCACCCTGGCCACGGCCTCCAGCGCCAAGCGGACGATCTCGTGCGATCGCTCGCCGGTAGCCCGCGCCACGAAGCCGACACCACAGGCGTCATGGTCGCGGGATGGGTTGCTGGACACGGTGCGGGCGAAGCGGCGCGTTCCGTCCATCGGGCTCTCCTCAGGGCTGAAAAAAATCACGGCCCGCTCCTTGGGGGAGCGGGCCGGTCGCACTCAGACGGTCACCCGTCAGCGCCCCGGCCCGCTCCCCCACGGGAGGGTCGTGACCCGAATACGGTTACCAGGGACCAGGGCGATGGCGCAGGCGAGCATATGCATAAAAATACACCCGGGCGATTGAAGGGGTCAAGCGGGTCTGGCGCTGGCCTCCGCGCTGCGGGCTCGTCCAAACTCTTGACAGCGCCACCACCGCGCCGTAGGTTCGAGGCTCCACGCTGGCGCATAAACTTGCTTCGGCCAAACATCAGGAAATCGGGATGCCCGCTGTGCTGGCGCTCCTGCTGGTCCTTATCAGCCTCGTGCTGGTCCTCCGGGGACCAGTGCACGGGGAACGCGGCGCGTACGGGCTGATCGAATAACAGCAGACAGGTTGGAGCCCCCTCGCCGCGGACCTCGAAAGGTCCGCGGCTTTGTTTTTCGCCCCCTCTGCGGAGGGATGGAGAACCGGTATGGTCAGGCACGTCACGATCTTCGACACCACTCTGCGGGACGGCGAACAGGCGCCCGGGAACACCATGACACCGGAGGAAAAGCTCCGGCTGGCCCGCCAGCTCGATGCGTTGGGGGTGGACGTGCTGGAGGCGGGCTTCCCGGCAGCCAGTGAAGGTGACGCTCGCAGCGTCCGGGAGATCGCCCTGGAACTCCGCCGCCCGGTGATTGCCGCCCTGGCTCGGTGTCATGAACGGGACATCGACCTGGCCGGTGAGGCGATCCGGGAGGCGGCGCGGGGACGGCTGCACGTGTTTCTCTCGACCTCCGATCTCCATCTCGAACACAAGCTGCGGATGACCCGGGACGAGGCCCTGGAACTGGCCCGCCGTTCGATCCGGCAGGCTCGACGCTACACCGAGGACGTGGAGTTTTCGGCCGAGGACGCCAGCCGGACCGATCTCGACTTCCTGTGCCAGGTGGCGGAGATGGCGATCGCCGAGGGTGCGACGACCGTCAACCTGCCGGACACCGTCGGATATGCCTTGCCGGAGGAGTACGGCCGGATGTTCGAGGAGGTCCGGGCCCGGGTGGCCGGCGCCGACCGGGTGGTCTGGAGCGCCCACTGCCACGACGACCTCGGCCTGGCGGTGGCCAACTCCCTGGCCGCGATTGCGGCCGGTGCAACCCAGGTCGAGTGTACCGTCAACGGGATCGGCGAGCGCGCCGGGAACGCGGCCCTGGAAGAGATCGTAATGGCCGGCAAGGTGCGCCCCCAGTTGGCCCGATTCGAGACCAGCATCCACACCCAGGAGATCTATCGCACCAGCCAGCTGTTGGCCTACCTCACCGGCAGTTTCCCCCAGCCCAACAAGGCCATCGTGGGCCGCAACGCCTTTGCCCATGAGGCCGGCATCCATCAGCACGGGGTGCTGCAGCACGGGCTGACCTACGAGATCATCCGGCCCGAGTCGGTCGGCATCCCGCGTTCCACGCTGGTGCTGGGCAAGCATTCGGGCCGGCACGCCCTGGAACGCCGCTACCAGGAACTGGGCTACGACCTGACCGAAGAGAAGCTCACCCAGCTGTATCGCGATTTTACGGCGCTGGCCGATCGCAAGCGGGAGGTTCTGGACGAGGACCTGCTGGCCCTGCTGCACGAAAGCTTTCACGATGCGCCGGAGGAACACCTGCTCACCCACCTCCGGGTGATCTGTGGGAGCGTCAACGCCGAGGCCGAGGTCCGGATGACCGGGCCATGGAGCGGGGAACGGTCGGCGCAGGCGCGAGGGGACGGTCCCATCGCGGCGGCGTTCGCGGCGATCAGCGAGATCCTGGAGCGCCCGGTCGAGGTGATCAATCTGTCGCTGCGGTCCGTGACCCCGGGGCGGGACTCGGTCGGCCAGGTGTTCCTGCAATGCCGCATCGGGGGCAAGTCCCTCTCCGGCCAGGGCGCCTCGACCGACATCGTCGAGGCCAGCGCCCGGGCCCTGGTGCACGCGCTCAACAAGGAGCGCCACGCCGAGCGGCTCGAGGCGACGGCGTACAACTCCACCCAACACTGGGGGGTTTGAGGAGCCGCCCGCCGGCGCGCAACCTCGAGCGGCAGCCTATGAGCGAACTACTCTCGGGGGCCCACATCATGTGCCGCCTGCTCGAGGAGCAGGGGGTGGACCTGGTGTTCGGGTATCCCGGCGGCGCCATCATGCCATTCTACCACGCGCTGCCCGAGTCCCCCCGCATCCGGCATATCCTGGTGCGTCACGAGCAGGCCGCCGCGCACGCAGCCGACGGCTACGCCCGGAGTTCGGGCCGTCCCGGAGTGTGTGTGGCCACCTCGGGGCCGGGAGCGACTAACCTGATCACCGGTCTGGCGACGGCCCAGATGGACAGCTCTCCGGTGGTCGCGATTACCGGGCAGGTGCCCCGGGCCATGATCGGGCGGGACGCCTTCCAGGAAACCGATGTCATCGGAATCAGCCTGCCGATCACCAAGTACAGCGTCGCCATCGACGACATCACCGAGCTGGCCGACAAGGTCCGCACGGCGTTCCACGTGGCGACCGAGGGCCGGCCCGGCCCGGTGTTGATCGACGTGCCCAAGGATGTGCAGAATCAGAAGCTGGAGTGGCCCGACCCGGCGACCGGACGGGAGCTGCTGCGCCGCCCCGCCCTGGAACGGGGCCTCCCCGGCAACCTCGAGGCGGCGGTCCGGCTGATCGCGGAGGCCCGCCGCCCGCTGTTGATGGTGGGTCACGGGGTCATCCTTGCCAACGCGTATGACGCGGTGCTCGGCCTCGCCGAAAAGACCGGTATGCCGGTCATCACGACCCTGCTCGGCATCTCCGGCTTTCCGGAGCGCCACCCGCTACACCTCGGCCTGCCCGGCATGCACGGCGAGGTGCACGTCAACCGGGCCATTCAGCACGCCGACGTGATCGTGGGCATCGGGCTCCGCTTCGACGACCGGGTCACCGGCAACACGGCGGGCTTCGCGCCCCAGGCCAAAATCATTCACATCGATCTGGACCCGTCCGAGATTGGCAAGAATATCCCCGTGGCCGTCGCTCTGGTCGGTGACGCACGGGAGCTGGCCCTGCAGCTGACGGCGGCGGTCGGCCGCCGCGAATGCGAGGCCTGGCGCGAAGAGATCCGTGGCTTCATGCGGCCCCGGCACGAGCAGTACCGGGGGGACATGGCGCCGGAGGCCATTCTGGCCGCGATCCGCGAGGGCAGCGGCCCCGGGACCACAGTGGTCTCCGACGTGGGCCAGCACCAGATGTGGGTTGCTAAGCTGTACGGCTACCAGGAGCCCAACAGTCACATCAGTTCGGGGGGACTGGGGACCATGGGCTTTGCGGTCCCGGCGGCGATGGGGGTGCACTTCGCCCGCCCGGACCGGCCGGTGTGGGCCATCTCGGGCGATGGGGGCTTCCAGATGAACATGCAGGAAATCGCCACCATGGTGCAGGAAGCCATCCCCGTGAAGATGGCAATCTTCAACAACGGCTACCTGGGCATGGTGCGGCAGTGGCAGCAGTTCTTCCATGGACGACGCTACTCGGCCACCCCGATCTGGAGTCCGGATTACCTCAAGCTGGCGGAAGCCTACGGCATCGCCGGCTACCGGGTGGATCACGCCGCCCAGCTTGACGGGGCGATCGCGAGCGCCATGCCGGAGCCCGGCCCGGCCCTGGTGGAGTTTCTCATTGAACAGGAAGCCAACGTCTTCCCCATGATTCCGCCGGGCGGGTCGCTCTCCGAGCCGATCGAGGCGGCACCCGCCGGGGCATTCACTCCATGAGCATTCCGGAGCCGACCTGGGTGGTGACCGCGGTGCTGGCGGATGACCTGCTGGCGCTGAACCGCGCCATGAGCATCGTGCGGCGGCGCAACCTGCCGGTCACCAGCCTCGCGCTGGGGCCGGCGGCCCGGGCCGGGCAGCTACGGCTGACCGTGGTGCTCACGGCGGATCAGGCGGCGGTGGTCCGGATGGCAAACCAGTTCCGCAAGATGGTGGATGTGATCGAAGTCAGCCTGGCTCGGGAGGAGGAGTGTCTCGGGCGTGAGCACGCCCTGGTCCGGGTCCGGGTCACCCCGACGACGCTGGCTGCCCTGCTGGATGTGCTGGCCCTCTACCAGGCGACGGTGCTCGAGGAATGCCCCACCGATCTGATCGTGGAGGCGACCGGTTCCGGGCCCTTCATGACTTCGCTGCTGCGGGCCCTGGAGTCATTCGAGGTCTTGGAAGTCTCGCGCGGAGGCGTACTCGCGGTCTCACGCAGCCCGGTGCCGGTGGCGCCGGCCGCCACCCGGCCCGGGGGGTCCCTTTCGCGACCCGCCCGGGCCATCCCGGCCTGATCCGGTTCGGGTTCACCTTTCTGTCTGGAGTGACGATGAGCAGCGCCCCGCGGATCTACTACGACCACGATGCCGACAAGGGCCGCCTGGCCGGCCGAACCTTCGCCATCATCGGCTATGGCAGCCAGGGTCACGCCCACGCCCTGAACCTGCGGGACAGCGGGGTCCGGGTCGTGGTCGGCCTGCGCCAGGGGGGCGGCTCGTGGCAGAAGGCGGCGGCGGCGGGGCTCACCGTGATGCCGGTGGCGGACGCGGCCAGGCTGGCGGATGTGATCATGATGCTGGTGCCGGATCAGGAGGGCAGGACGATCTATGACGCCGCGGTCGGCCCCCACCTCAGCCGGGGCAAGACCCTGATGTTCGCGCACGGCTTCAATGTGCATTTCAAGGAGATCGCGCCGCCCGCCGAGGTGGATGTCTCGATGATCGCCCCCAAGTCGCCGGGGCATCTGGTCCGCAGCGAGTTCGAGGGTGGGCGGGGCGTCCCCGGGCTGGTCGCGATCCATCAGGACCCGAGCGGTGGCGCGCTGGCCAACGCCCTGGCCTATGGCCTCGGGATCGGGTGCACCCGGGCCGGGGTCATCGAGACCAGTTTCCGGGAAGAGACCGAAACCGATCTCTTCGGAGAGCAGGCGGTGCTGTGCGGCGGGGTGTCCGCCCTGATCAAGGCCGGCTTCGAGACCCTGGTGAATGCCGGGTACCGCCCCGAGATGGCCTACTTCGAGTGCCTGCACGAGCTCAAGCTCATCGTAGACCTGGTCAATCGCGGTGGACTCAATTTCATGCGCTACTCCATCAGCGACACCGCCGAATACGGTGACTACACCCGGGGCCCCCGGATCATCACCGACGCGACTCGCGCCGAGATGCAGCGGATCCTCGGTGAGGTCCAGAGCGGCCAGTTCGCGCGGGAGTGGCTGGCCGAGCATCGCAGCGGTGGCAAGAACTTCCAGCGGATGCGGCAGGAGGAGTCGGAGCACCCGGTCGAGAAGGTCGGCGCCGGGCTCAGGGCCATGATGCCATGGTCCGAGGAAGGCAAGGCCCGGGCGGGGCGGCCCAAGAAGGCCTCGCCAGCCGGGGTCTAGCCCGGATGCCGGGCCGCACCTTGTTCGAGAAGGTCTGGGATACCCACCTGGTGGAGGTGTCTCCGGGAAGTGGGCCGGCGCTGTTGTACGTCGACCTGCACTTGGTGCATGAGGTCACCTCGCCTCAGGCGTTTGAGGGCCTGCGGCTGGCCGGTCGGCGGCTGCGGCGCCCCGACCTCACCCTGGCGACCGTCGACCACAACGTCCCGACCGACGACCGGAGTCTGCCTATCGCCGATCCGGTGTCGCGGCGGCAGGTGGAGCTGCTGCTGGCGAACGCCCGGGATTACGGGGTGGAGTTGCACGACCTGCAGTCACCCGACCAGGGCATCGTGCACGTCATCGGCCCGGAGCTTGGCGTCACCCAGCCCGGCATGACCATCGTGTGCGGCGACAGCCACACCAGCACGCACGGCGCCTTCGGCGCACTCGCCTTCGGCATCGGAACTTCCGAAGTCGAGCACGTGCTCGCCACCCAAACCTTGCCGCAGAGCAAGCCGCGCACCATGCAGGTCCGGGTTCACGGCCTGCTGGGGCAGGGCGTTACGGCCAAGGACCTGGCGCTGGGCATCATTGGCCAGATCGGTACCAGCGGCGCCACCGGGCACGTCATCGAGTACACCGGGAAAGCCGTCGCCGCGCTTTCCATGCCGCAGCGCATGACGCTGTGC
>CALMOP010000220.1 GCA_937871775.1 uncultured Gemmatimonadota bacterium
TCGAACTTGAACTTGCCGTAGTCCATGATCTTGACCACGGGGGGCCGGGCCGTCGGCGCCACCTCCACCAGATCGAGTCCCCTCTCCACGGCCGCCGCCAGCGCCTCCTCCACCGGCAGGACCCCCAACTGTTCCCCTCCGGGGCCGATCACCCGGACCGGGCTGATGCGGATCTGGCGATTGATGCGGACCCGCCGTTCGCGCTCGCTCGTGGACAGTGCGCCACTCCCGGGAAAAGGAAACCGGACACTCAAGGTCCCCAGAGTGTCCGGCAACAGAAGGGGGGCGCCGTCGCGCCCCGCCGTTGGTATCTGCGTGCTGGACCCGGTCGCTCCGGCAGGGCCGGGCTGGGGGTGGGGGGCCGAGCCCCGCTTTCAAGTCGAACAAACCTAACTGAATCAACCCCTTACGGTCAACCGGATCACCCCGCCAGGGCTTCGGGAACAGGTCCACCAGCCCGATACCCCTGCCCTATGGGCAACTCGCGGTGGTCCGCGGATTGGCGAGGGTTGCGGAATAGGCTGCGACATCCCGAAGCGCGTACCCGGCCGATTGCCCTCCGGCGATCTGATTCACCTCGGCATGAAAGTCCGCCAGATTCTCGATCTGGTCAATGCAGATCGTGGCCAGCTTCACGGCCGACCCGGTGAAGCTACCCTGGGAGATGATTTGCGCGGTTGAGGTGCCCGCCCCCACGGACCGAAAGTCGGGACCGGCCGATTGCACCGCCTTGACCGTTCCGCCGGTCACGGTCACCAACGCGATGCCATCGGTCACCCCGGCCGGAACCTGGAGCTCGACATCGGCGAGCCCCGGCCCGCTCGGCCCTCCTCCAGCACTCCCGTCTCCACCACATCCACCAGTCACCGCCAGCGTCGCGAGGATGCCAGCACCAAGCGTCAGTCCGGAGAGTGGTCGCATGGTTCAGTCCTCCCGCCTGGTGGGCGCGGCCTTGCCGGTGGCGGCAGACCGCCGGGCGACAACCGCCGGGTTCCGCAGGACGGCCGTCATGACCTGGGGCGTCAGCGCCACGCCCGGGTTGTTGTCGAGATAGCAGAGCAGATCCCCGACATCGAAGGTCGCGGTGGAATTGCAGTCCCAGCGCTGAGCTTCCGCGGAAGAGAGCGTCGGAGTGCCGGTCAGCTCGGCGACCATCCGGCTCACGTCGGCGGGGGGATGCCCGAAGTCGGCCTGGAGATTGTGATCCTGGGTCATGGTGAGCTGGCACGGCCCGGTGCCGGTGCAGTCGCCGGCCCAGCCATTGAACTTCTCCCCCGCGGCCGGCGTCCCGGTCAGGCTGATCGCTGTCCCTTCGGGGACCCGGGCCCAACAGTTGCCGCTCCCGACTCCGGCGCTGAGGGAGCAATTGATGCCACCTCCAGCCACGGTCCCCCGTCCCGTGCCCGATCCCGTGACGGTGAGCGTGGTCTGGACCACGAACGCCGCGCTCACCGAGGTCGGCCCGCTGATCTGCACCGTGCAACCCGGGAGGACCCCGCAGCCACTGGCCGCCCCACCCCAGCCCCCCAGCCCGGACGAAAACGTGTCCGCTTGGGCGTAGAGCTGGACGCCGGAGTGATCGATCACCTCGACCGAACAGGTGCCGGTCGTCTGGCCGGCGAGGCGGAGACAGGAGAGGCCGTTCGGGCCGGAGACCGTGCCGCTGCCGTTCCCGCTGAGGGTCACGGTGAGCGGCGCCCCCACGGCGTACGAGGCCGTGAGGGCGACGCCGGCGTAATCGTCAAAACCATACAGCATGACGTACCAGTCGCCCGCCGACGGGGCAGTGAAGTTGCAGACTTCGCTGGTGGTGAAGGACTCCGAAAGGCAGTCGAAGTTCCCAAACGTCGGCAGGGTGCCGCGCCTGACCAGCAGGTCGACATCCCCGCTACCTCCACCGGTGGTCACGGTCAGGTCCACTTGCCCCGCCGGCACGGTGATCACGTAATAGGTGCTGCTTCCCAGGGTACCCGCACGCCCCGTCAGCGGCACTCCGTTGGACAGTGGGGTCACCGGGGTCCCGGTCACGGTGAACGGGTCCGATACCACCGAGGCGATGTTCCGTGACGAAAACACCAGGCGGTGTTCCGCCGTCGTCACGGTCGTGATCGTCAGGTCCGAGAACACGGCCTGCCCGCTGGCATCGGTGACGACGGTCGTGGTGGCCAGTTCCGCCGGGCGGCGCTTGCTCCCAGCGGCCGGACTGGCCGCTGGCGTCGCGCCGGCTGCGAGGCCAGATAGCTGTCCCGGCCCGCTGGAGATGGCCGCGGTGACCGCCACCCCCTCCTGGGCCACCGGCTGGCTCTGCGCGTCGAGCAGCTGCACCACCGGAGCCGGGACGAGCGGGCTGAGGGAGGTAGCGTTTCCGGGCTGCTGGACCATGGCCAGCTGCGTCGCAGGAGGCAGGAACGTGGCCGTGAGGGTGAGCCCGGCGTAGGGGTCGTAGCCGAGCACCAGGATGTACCACTCCCCAGCGGCGGGACTGACAATGGTGCAGACCTCATCGTTGGTGACCGTGCCGGACACACAGTCGAAGCTCGCGGTAGTCGGCAGCGCCCCCCGTTTCACAAACAGGTCCGCGTCTCCGATACCGCCCTGGGTCCTCACCGTCAGACTGCCCTGTCCGGCGGGCACCGTGAGCACGTAAAACCTGGTACTCCCCGCCGCCCCACTGAGCCCCGGCACGGGCACCCCGTTGGTGAGCGCCGTCGGCGTGGTCCCGGTTACCGTGAACGGCTGTGAGACCAGGGAGGTAACATTGCGTGCCGAGAAGACCAGCTGGTGCGGTGCGGTCGTCAGGGTCGTCACGGTCAGATCCGAAAACGCAGCCTGCCCATTGGCGTCGGTGACCACGGTGGTCACGAACGGCTGGACCGGGGGCCGGCCGGCAGCTTCGCCGATCTTTGCGGCCTGGCGTCCCGGGGCGGCAGACACCTGTCCCGGCCCACTGGAGATTGCCACCGTCACGGGTACCCCGGCCAGCGCCACCGGCTGCCCCTGCGCGCCCAGGAGCTGCACTACCGGGGCCGGCACCAGCGGCTGTCCCGAAGTGGCATTCTGCGGCTGCTGCAGCAGGGCCATCTGGGTCGCGCCGGCGCCGGAGGCGGTCGCCGTCAGGGTCACCCCGGCGTACGCCTCATACCCAAACAAGACGATGTACCAGTTCCCGCCAGTCGGATTGCTGACGCTGCAGTTATCAGCGTTGCCAATTTCCGCCGAAGCGCAGTCCCAGCTGCCCAGCGTCGGCGGGACCCCGAATTGCATGGCCAGATCGACGTCGCCTGTGCCTCCCCCGGTGGTGACGGTCAGGACTCCCAGTCCAGCGGGGACGGTGAGCACAAAATACCTCAGGCTGTTGTACGCCCCGCCCAACCCGGTGACCGGTACTCCGTTGGCCAGAGTGGTCACCGAGCCGGTCACCGTGAAGGAGTTCGACACCACTGGGGTCAGCGCAGCGGCAGCAAAGGTCAACTGGTGCTGGGCGGTGACCACCGTGGTGATGGTGAGACTGGAGAACACCGCCCGCCCGCTGGCGTTGGTCACGACCGCGGTGGTGGCGGGTTCGACGGGCAACCGTTTCGAGTCCGCTCCGGTGCCGGGCTTCTTGAGCCGCCGGCCCAGACCAGTCACCCGCCCCGGCCCGCTGGAGACCGTCGCCGTCACCACGACTCCCGCCTGAAGCACCGGTTGCTCCTGTCCGTCCCGCAACTCCACGGTCGGCGCCGGCAGCAGCGGCTGGCCTGAGGTCCCGTTGCCGGGCTGCTGCACCAGGGCGAGGTGGGTCGCGCTGGTGGCCTGCTGGGTCGCAAGACCCACCGAGGCGAGCGCGTTGATGCGCCCCTCGCCGAACAGATCGTCCCGGCCGGCCGCACCCAGATCGGACGCCCCAGCGCCGAGCAGGCCGCGCAGGGAGGCGTCGGAGAGCGTGGGATTGATTGCCAGCAGCAGCGCCACCAGCCCGGTGACGTGAGGCGAGGCCATGGAGGTGCCGTCGTAGGCGGCGTAGGTGTTCCCCGGGAGGGTGCTGACCACACCCACACCCGGGGCCGCGACGAACACCTCGGGCCCGGAATTCGAGAACGGGGCCCAGTTGTCGTTCACATCCGTGGCCGAGACCGCGATGACCTCCGGATAGGCCGCCGGGGTAAAGCCGGATGCCGGCAGGCCCGAATTCCCGGCGGCCGCGACCAGGTGGACCCCCGCGGCGGCAGCGGCCTGGTAGGCCGCGTGTTCGGCGGGGTCGAACCCCAGACCGCCGTAACTCATGTTGACGACCTGCATGCCGTTCGCGGCCGCCCATTGTACCCCGGCGATGATGTCGCTAGTGAAGGCGCCGCATTGGGGGAAACCAGTGAGGGGGTCAGGATACTCGACGAAGATCTGAATTGCGTAGACGCTGGCGCCCGGCGCCACGCCTACCACGCCCAGCCCGTTGTCGCGCACGGCCGCGACGGTGCCGGCGACGTGGGTCCCATGCCCCGCACAGGCGGGGAGGTTGTCGTCCCAGTCGGCCGGTGCCGTGCTGCCGAGCACGGCGTCGAACCCTCCCGCGTAGGCCAGGTCCTCGTGGTCGAAATC
>CALMOP010000221.1 GCA_937871775.1 uncultured Gemmatimonadota bacterium
CGAATCCTGCGTGACTGGCCAGCGGGTCCAGCCAGATCAGGCGGTGGCAGGCCCGCCGCAGGCGCCGCATCTCCTCCGCCAGCAGCGCGGGATCGCCCCGCTCCCACCCGTCCGACACCAGCAGCACGATCGCGCCGCTGCGCACGCTGCGCCGGACCCAGCGCCGATTCAGCTGGTGCAGGCTGTCTCCGATACGGGTCCCCCCGCTCCAGTCGACCACGGTGTGCGCCACCCGCCGGAGCGCCTCGTCCGCGCTGCGGACCCGGAGCTGGCGGGTGATCCGGGTGAGCCGAGTGCCGAACACGAACACTTCGAGCGGTGCGCCGGCCCGGGCCAGCGCGTGGGCGAAGCGGAGCAGAAACCGGCTGTAGCGCTCCATGGAGCCGCTGATGTCCAGCACCAGCGCGATGGGGCGGGGCCTCCGGGTGCGGGCCAGCCAGCGCCAGTCCAGCGGCTGGCCTCCGGTCGCCAGGCCGCGGCGCAGCATGCGGCGAAGGGCGGGACGCTGGCCGTCCCGGGCCACGGTGCTGCGTCGGGAGGGGCGGGTGGGGAGCCGCGGTCGGAGCGACGCGATCATCCGGATCGCGTCCCGTTCCTCATCGCGCGACAGCTGACCGAAATCGGCGTGGCGCAGCTGTTCGGGGCTCGACGCCGCCCGCGCCATCACCACCGGCACCGGGTCGCCGGAAGCTGCCTCCGGCGCGCCGGTCAGATCCAGGCCACCCGGTGGCCGCTCTCCCTGCCGGATCCGCGGCAGCTGACCGGCGAGCCGGCTGCCGCCACCGCGGCGGCGCCAGAACAGCTCGAAGGCGGCATCGAACACCGCCCGATCCTCGCGCTTTCTGACGTAGATCGCCCGGGCAGTGGCGCGTACTTCCGACTTCTGACCGAGGTCGATGAGGCCCAGCGCCCGGGTGAAGGTCCGGGTCTGCTCGGGATCGACAGCCAGCCCGGCCCGCCGGAGGATCCGGCCGAACAGCACGCAGTTGGCGGCCAGGGCCGTGCCATCGACCTGGTTCATCCGGCGCGGATTTCCTCCAGCAGGGTGCGGGCGCCGCCGTGCTTCATGGCTGCGACATCCTCCTGGTACTTGAGCAGCACGCCCAGGGTCTCCTCCACCTGCCCCGCCTCCAGCCGCCGGGCTCCCAGCGCGGTGAGGGCCGCGGCCCAGTCGAGGGTCTCGGCCACACCCGGCAACTTGGTCAGATCGGCCTGCCGCAGCCGCTGCACGAACCCCACAACTTCGCCCGCCAGTTGCTCGGCGAGTCCCGGCTGCCGGGTCAGCAGGATGGCCAGCTCCCGCTCCGCGGTCGGATAGTCGATCCACTGGTAGAGGCAGCGGCGCTTGAGGGCGTCGTGAATCTCCCGGGTGCGGTTGGAGGTGAGAATCACCCGGGGCGGCCGGGCGGCCCTGAGGGTGCCGATTTCCGGCACGGTGATCGAATAATCACTCAGCAGTTCCAGCAGGAACGCTTCGAACTCCTCGTCAGCCCGATCCACTTCGTCGATGAGCAGCACCGGCGGCTCGGGCCGGGTGCTGTCAATCGCCCGGAGCAGCGGTCGCCGGATCAGGAATTCCTCGCTGAAGATGTCCCGGGTCGCGGCCCGCTTGGCCTCCCCCCGGGCCTCCAACAGCCGGATCTCCAGCATCTGGCGGGGATAGTCCCACTCGTAGACGGCGGTGTTGACGTCGATACCCTCGTAGCATTGCAGCCGGATCAGCTCGGTGCCGAGGACGGCCGCCAGGACCCGGGCGACTTCGGTCTTCCCCACGCCGGCCTCACCTTCGAGCAACAGCGGCCGCTGCAGCTGCAGCATGAGGAACACTGCCGTCGCCAGCTCCCGGTCCGCGACGTACTGCTGGGCCTCGAAGCGGGCCTGGATCTCTTCAATCGAAAGCATGGGCGGGTGGTCTCGCGGAGTCGGGGTGCCGGTAGCGTCGGCGGTGGAGGCGGTGCTGGCCTCAGGCGGGCGCCGCCAGGTTTCGGGCGTAGTCGGGAAACCGGAATCGCATCTCCGGCCCCAGCAGTCCGCCATGTCCCATGTCGGCCAGGGTGTCGGCGGTTACCTGCTCGCCGGTCATCAGCCGGGGCAGCACCAGGTCCGCCGCCGTCGCCATGGTGAACATCCCGCACTGGGGCAGCCCCAGCAAGCTGCTCTCGCCCAACCGGGCCAGCCAGATCATGGACCCCGGGTGAGCCGGTATGCCCCGGCGGAGCAGGCTGCCACCGAGGGCCGCGAGCGCCGGGTAGAAGGGCGCCAGTGGGTCGCCGGCTGACACGCCGCCAATCAGGAGCAACGGGAGCCGCCGCCTGACCGCCAGCTCCTCGAGCAGTGCCCCGAGGCCCGTTTCATCCAGCCCGCCGGTCCCATCCGGCGTTGACGGAAAGGTGCCCGCGAACCGGCCGTGAAGCGCGGTGACCTTGGTGCGGGCGGCGTCATCGAAGCGCTGCCGCGCCTCAGCGTCGAGCGCTTCGGCCGCGATGGCCGCGACCTCCAGCGGCAGGTATCGGTCGACCGTGAGAATCGGTGACTCGGCCCGGGCGACCGCCTCGCCCTCGACCACCCTGGCCCCCGCGACCAGATGCGGCGCCACCTTTACGCTGGCCACCGTCCGCCCCCGGGTGACCGCCTGGCCATGGAACAGCGTGAAGACCTCAAGCGGATCGATGCGGTTGATGCGTCCCAGCGGCGCGATCGCGACCCGGAGCACTCCATCGGTCGCCGCCAGCAGGTCCACCCGGCTCTGCCGCGCGGGAGCGATCTCGATCCCGGCCCCCGCGACAGCGATGGCCAGGCGCCGCGCCGCTTCATCCTCGTGTAGGTCCCCCGGATCGGGCCATGCCAGTCGGAGCAGCCCAGCGCCCGGCGGGCCGGTGAGCTCCGCGATCAGCGCGGCATCGAGCCGGGTTCCCTTCGCGATCACCCGGTCGCCGCAGCGAAACGGGGCCAGCAGCACCGCGCCCACGAGGCGGCCGTGATCCGCGGCCCCAAGCCGTCCCAAGTCCACCCGCTCCGCGCGCATTCAGCGCGACCCGGCCGGCACCCGGCCGACCCGGCAGGAACCCTTGCGCCGGTAGATCTCGTACCGGGCGCGGTCAGCCTGGTGACCCCCAGGCGGTCGGATGTCGCGGACGGTGGTGTCGGGCAGGATCTTCGCCCCCGCGCTGTTCCGTGAAAGTGAGATCGTGACTGGGTGGCGCAATCGGGAAGGCCGGACCGCGGCTCAGGTACCAGGATTTCCAGCCACGCCGGGTGGTGGAGGGTTGGCGGGGGCGTCCGCGGTAATGCTGTCCGCGAAGCGGGTCCAGAACTGCTCGGTCAGCTTTCGGGCAGTGCCCTCCATCAGCCGGGCGCCTACGCCGGCCACGGTGCCGTTGATCTCGGTCGCGGCAGTCCAGTTGAGCCGGGTCCGAGCGCCTTCCAGCGGCTCGAGGGAGAGCGCCGCGGTCACGTCCACGGCTGAGCCCGGGGCCTTGCCCCTGGCCTTCAACGTCATGCCGGTGGGCGGAGTGACCTCGGTGAGCTCGACGTCAATCCCGAAGCGCAGTTTGATGGAGCCGATTCCGAATCCGGTGATCACCTTGAAGTGGGTCTCATCGATCACCTCGACCGATTCGACGCCGGGTCCGTGCCGGCCTACGAAGTGCGGATCGCTGATCCGGACCCAGACCGCCTCGAGGGGAGCATTGATCTCGGGGGCACCCGAGAAACTGAGCTTCATCCGGGCGACTCCTCGATGGCGGTAAGGTCGGAGGGGGTGTCGATGTCGGGACTGCTCCCGGGGAGGTCGAGGATCTCGCACCACTCGGGCCGTTCGGCCAGCATCGGGCCGAGGCCGTGATCACCGGCCAGTCGCTGGGCGGAGGCCCACAGGCTCCGATCCAGCAGGACCGGATGCCCCGGCACATGGGGGGAACCGGCATACCGCGGACGGACGCTCTTCCCCGAGCGGCGCCACGCGGCTACCAGCCGCCGGATCACATCCCCGCTGAGCAGCGGCTGGTCTGCGAGGACGATCAGGGCGGCTTGCGCCGCTGGCCTCGCGACGGACTCCAGGGCCGTCAGCCCCAGCTGGATCGAGCCGGCCAGACCGGCTTCCGGCGCGGGATTCTCGACCTGGCTGATCCCCGTCAGCTCGAGCTGCCGGCCGAGCTCCGTGGCTCCGGGTGGTACCACCGCCACCGCTCCACCCAGAAGGTCTGCGGCCACCGCCGCGGCCACGGTGCCGGCGACATGGGCGATCAGCGGCTGGCCCCGAAGCGTTGCCAGCAGCTTATCCCCGCCGAAGCGAGTGGCCTGACCGGCCGCGAGGATCAGCGCGTAGGGTGCGCCAGTCACCACGGCCGGCGCCGATGTCCCGTCGCCGGACTCAGGCCCCGGCCCGCTCGTAGGCCTTCTGCACCGCGCGGGTGGCCGCGACCTGGGCCAGGTGCCGCCGGTACTCCGCCGGGGCGTGCAGATCACCGGCGATCTCCACGCCCTTGACCGCCTCCAGCGCCGCCTGAGCGAGGGTCGCCCGGTCACCCTTGGTATCGACCAGCCGGTCGAAGGCCGGGCTCAGGAACTGCACTTCTCCCAGGCCGGTGAACGCCACGGTGATGGCCGCGATGGCGGTCCGCTTCCGGGCCACCACGGCGCAGACCCCCACCAGGGCGTAACCCGAGGCGGCCTGATCGAAACTCTCGTAGGCGGCGGCGGTGCGTCCCATGCCGCCGAGGACGATGCCGGTGAACAGCTCATCCTCGGTCATGGCGGTGGCGAAGGGACCCTTGAAGAACTCGCGGGCCTTCACGCTACGCTTGCCGGCCTTCTTGGACCGGAGCTCGAACTCTGCATCCAGCGCCAGCATTACGGCCGGCATGTCGCTGGCTGGGTCGGCGTGGGCCAGCCCCCCGCCCAGGGTTCCCCGATTGCGCACCTGGAGATCGGCGATCTCCGCCGCCACTTCGGCCACCACCGGGCAGCGCTCCCGCAGGATCGGGCTCGTGGCCAGCTCGGCGTAGGTGGTGGTGGCGCCGATGCGGGCCCCCTTCTTGTGCTCGGTGATGCCGCGCAGCTCCTCCAGCCGGGAGATGTCCACCAGTCGGGGGGTCTGCACCAGCCGGAACTTCATCATCGGCAGCAGGCTGTGGCCGCCGGCGATGATCTTGGTACCGTCGCCAGCGGCCAGCAGGTTCAGGGTCTCCTTGAGGGAGCCGGCCCGCACATAGTCGAAACTGGTCGGGATCATGGCTTGGCTCCCTTCGCCTTCTGAATGGCGGCCCACACCCGGGCCGGGGTGAGCGGCTTGTCGATATGGTTGATGCCGAGGGGTGACAGCGCGTCGGTCACCGCGTTCACCACGCAGGCCGCCGAGGCGATCGTGCCGGCCTCACCGCAGCCCTTGACGCCCAGGTTGACCGGTGAAGGCGTCACCGTATGGGCCAGTTCCAGGAAGGGCATCTGACTGGCTCGGGGCACCGCGTAGTCCATCATGGTGCCGGTGAGCAGCTGGCCCTCGTTGTCATAGACGGCGATTTCCTGCAGGGCCTCGCCCAGCCCCTGCACCACCCCACCGTGGATCTGGCCATCGACGATCATGGGATTGATCGGCGGGCCGCAGTCGTCCACCGCGATGTAGCGCAGGATCTTCACCTCGCCGGTATCGATGTCCACGTCGACGGTACAGACGTGGGTGCCGAAGGGGTAGACGAAGTTGGTCGGGTCGAAGAAGGCGCTGGCCTCCATGCCCGGCTCCATCCCCGCCGGCATGTTCCAGGCGACATTCGCCATGAGCGCCAGCTCGGCGAAGCCCTTGGCCTTGTCGGGCGAGCCCTTCACCTGGAACTTGCCGTCCTTCCACTCCAGGTCGGCCTCGTTGGCTTCCAGCAGATGGGCCGCCAGCTTCCTGGCCTTCTCCTTCAGCTTGACGGCGGCGACCTTCACCGCGGAACCGCATACGGCAGTCGAGCGGCTGCCGTAGGTGCCCCAACCCTGCGGGGTGTTGTCGGTGTCACCGTGGATGATTTCCACGTTTTCCACCGGGTAACCGAATTCGTCCGCCACGATCTGGGCGAAGGTGGTTTCCTCGCCCTGACCGTGGGGGGAGGCCCCGATGTACACCTTCACGACGCCGGTCGGGTACACCCGCACGATCGCGGAATCGTACAGCCCCGCGCCGAACCCGACGGCCCCGGCAACCGCCGACGGCCCCAGGCCGCAGATTTCGACATAGCTCACTACTCCCACGCCCAGGTACTTGTTCTGCTTGCGGGCCCGGACCTGGTCGGCCCGGAAGGTCTTGTAGTCGAGCATGCCGAGAGCCTTGTCGAGGGCGCCCTCATAGTTGCCCGAGTCGTAGGTCAGCCCGGTGACAGTGGTGTAGGGGAACTTGTCACGGGGGATGAAGTTCTTGCGCCGGACCTCGACCGGGTCCATCCCGATCTTGCGGGCGAAAATGTCCACCAGCCGCTCGACCAGGAACGCGGCTTCGGGGCGTCCGGCGCCGCGATAGGCGTCCACCGGGGTTCCGTTGGTGTAGACCCCGTGAATCACGCCGAGGATATTGGGGATGGTGTACGCGCCCGAGTAGATCAGGCCGTGCAGAATGGTGGGGATCCCCGGCCCCGCGGTCGAGGCGTAGCCACCCAGGCCGGCGTACACCCTGGTGCGCAGACCGGTGATCTTGCCATCCCGGGTGCCGCACATCTCGACGTACTCGATGTGGTCCCGGCCGTGGATGGTGACCTTGTAGTTTTCCGACCGGTCCTCGGTCCACTTCACCGGCCGCCCCAGGTCCATCGCGGCCAGCGAGACCAGGGCCTCGTCGGGATAGGCCGGGATCTTGGAGCCGAAGCCGCCTCCGACCTCCGGGGCTATGACCCGGACCCGGTGCTCGGGCAGCTTGAGCATCACCGAGCAGAGGAAGCGGTGAATGTGCGGGTTCTGGCTGGTACACCACAGCGTCAGCTGGCCCGACCCCCGGTTGTAGCTGGCCACGGCCGCGCGGGGCTCCATCGCCGTGGGCAGCAGCCGCTGCTGGACGATCCGCTCCTTCACCGATGCGTCGGCACTCCGGAACGCCGCCTCGGCGTCGCCACCGGCCACCTTCCAGATGAAGGCGATGTTGTTGGGGATCTCGTCGTGCAGCTGGGCCGCGCCCTTCTGGGTGGCCTTCTCCGGATCGACCGTGGCCGGCAGGCTGTCGTAGTCCACCTCGACCAGGTCCACGGCGTCGCGTACCTGAGCGCGGGTTTCGGCGATGACCATGGCGACCGCGTCACCTACGTAGCGCACCTTGTCCCAGGCCAGCTGGGGGTGCGGCGGCACCTTGAGATCGCAGCCGGGCGGGTTCCAGGCGCAGGGCACCGGCACCAGCCGGTCCTTCACGTCCTTGCCGGTGTACACCGCCACCACGCCCGGAGCCTTCCGGGCCGCGGCGACATCGATCGATTTGATGCGGGCGTGGGCGTAGGGGCTCCGCACGAACATGGCGTAGACCATGCCGGGCAGCTTCACGTCGTCGGTGTAGGTCGCCGACCCGGTGATCAGCCGGGGGTCTTCGCGCCGCTTGATGCCGGAGCCGAACAGCGTGGCCATGGGCGTTCTCCTCAGGCGGCCGCGCCGGTCTTGCCGGCGCGGAGGGTGGCGGCGGCGGCCTTGATGGCCGTGACGATGTTCTGGTAGCCGGTGCAGCGGCAGAGGTTGCCCTCGAGGGCGTGGCGGATCTCGTCGTCGCTCGGGTCGGGATGGTGCGAGAGGAAGTCCACCGCGGTCAGGATCATGCCGGGGGTGCAGAAGCCGCACTGCAGGCCGTGCTTCTCCCAGAAGGCCTGTTGCAGCGGATGGTAGTTCCCCTCGCCGGTCGCCATCCCTTCGATGGTGGTGATGGCCGACCCCTCCGCCTGGACCGCCAGCGTGGTGCAGCTCTTCACCGCCTTGCCGTCGATGAGCACGGTGCAGGCGCCGCACTGGGAAGTGTCGCAGCCGATATGGGTCCCGGTGAGATTCAGGTCGTCCCGCAGCACCAGGGCCAGCAGGGCGCGAGGCTCGACCTCGACCGGGTACGGCTTTCCATTGATGGTCAGGGTGACGTGGCGTTTCATGCGTGAGCACCTCGGGAGTGTCTCAACCAGGGAACGGGGTCGGACCGAGCGGGGCCGGGGCTGCACCAGGGCCCGGGCCGGTTAGGGTACCGGTCGTTTCGGGGGCGGTCAAGACCGCCGGGGTCTTGACCCGATCCGGCGGCGGCGGTAGGATATTCGGCGCTATGTATAAGACCGCGACGCCCAATCATAATCGAAATTCGAACCGCTGCTTCCGGGGGACGGGTCGAGCGTAGCGCGGGTGTGTCGCTGCCGTACGCCGAAGCCCGTCGCCCAGCGGCGGGTTTTTTGTTGGCGATTTCCGGGACGACCGGCCCATGGGGATCGCGGTGCAGGCCGGCCAGCTGCGGTCCGATTCAGACCGCACATCTTGGGGTGTAGCTCAACTGGCAGAGCGCCCGGCTGTTAACCGGGAGGTTGCAGGTTCGACCCCTGCCGCCCCAGTTCGAATGG
>CALMOP010000222.1 GCA_937871775.1 uncultured Gemmatimonadota bacterium
TCCCCGTTCCCCCGTAGTTAACCTCCAGCCCGTCGCGTCTCAGTTGGTCGGCCTGCCAAGGTGCCAACCGGACGCTGACCACGTGGCGGTCACCTACCACCGTCTGGGCCACTACCTCCCCGATGCGATAGAGCGACGCCATGCGCGCGCCGTCTGCCACGGGCACCAGCACAGTTACAGTAGGACGAAGCTGCCGGTCTCGACCGCGCAGTTCGGTCTTGAGCGCCTCCAGCCCGCCGATTCGCACAGTGCTCGACGGCACAGCCTCGGGAAACAGCTCGCGGGCTCGCGCCGTGAAGGCCGCGGCGTCCAGCACCGCGTCCAGCTTATTGAAGACCGGGACCACCGGTCGGTCTCCGATCCCCAGCTCGCCGAGCACCAGGTCCACGACCAGCATCTGCTCTTCCCACCCGGGGTGACTCGCGTCTACCACATGCAGGAGAACGTCGGCCTCGCCGACCTCTTCGAGCGTGGCTCGAAAACTCGCTACCAAGTGGTGCGGCAGTTTCCGGATGAAGCCGACGGTATCCGACACTCGCGCCCGGCACCCTTCGCCGAGGTCCACCTCGCGGGTGAGGGTGTCGAGGGTGGCGAACAGCCGGTCCTCGACGAAGATGTCGTGCTCGGCCGACAGCATCCGCAGCAGGCTGGACTTGCCGGCGTTGGTGTAGCCCACCAGCGCGACGCTCAGCATCGGGGTCCGGCCGGCACGCAGCACCTCGCGGTGGCGCTCCCACTCCACCAGCTTGGCCTTGAGCGCCTGGATCTTCTTGCGGATGAGGCGCCGGTCGGTTTCCAGCTGGGTCTCGCCCGGGCCCCGAAGACCGATGCCGCCCCGGATACGGGACAGGTGGGTCCACATCCGCGCCAGCCGGGGCAGCAGGTACTCCATCTGGGCCAGCTGGACCTGCAGCTTGGCTTCGTGGGTCCGGGCCCGGGTCGAGAAAATGTCCAGGATCAGCTCGGCCCGGTCCATCACTCGGACTGCGAGTTCGTGTTCGAGGTTGGCGCCCTGGTTGGGCGTCAGCTCCTCGTCGAAAATCACCAGGGTGGCACGCTCGGACTGTACCAGCGCCCGAAGCTCCTCGACCTTCCCCTCACCCAGCAGCGTGGCCGGATTGGGCGAGACCACCTGTTGTGACAGCCGGCCGACAATCTGGGCGCCGGCGGTGTCGGCCAATCGGGCCAGCTCCTCGAGGTGCTCCTCGAGGTGCGCCACGTCGGTGGAGCCCTTCCGTGGGGCGCCCACCAGCAGGACGCGCTCCACCTGCGGTTCGATGGTGATGAGGTCGCGAATCTGAGGATCCGGCGGCTAGGGCCTGAGCAGAGGAACGTTGCCCTGACCGGAGAACGGCACCTGAATCTGGAGGTTCAACTCCGGGGCCGTCACCATGAGGTGTCCGTTCAGGGCGTAGTTGACCGCGCCGTAGTCGAGCACCGCCCGCGCCGCGGTCGCGAGCCCCGACCAGCGGAAGCTGAGCGGCACGGTCAGCAGGGTCGTGTCACTCGCCGTCAGGGAAAAGGGGTCGCTGAGATTCACATCGCCGAAGTGGGACCCCTCGATGTCCAGCCCGGCGACGAGGCTGGTGCCGTTGAGCGCGATCCGGTTGGGATTGTGCATCGCCAACACGAGGTCCAGGATCCCGCCCGACAGGCCGAGGTTGCGCACCGCCAGGTGGTGCAGCCGGACCCCGGGTTGAACAATGCTCAGCGGATCGACCTTCCCCGGGCCGCCGCACCCGATCACAGCCAGCAGGATCAGGAGTGGAGTGAGTTTCATGGGGTGGAATATAGACGGCAGACGATCCCTCGCTTCGCTCGGGATGACGGGGACGCGGGGCTCATCCCGCTTCCGTCTCCTGCCTCCAGTCACTTCTCCTCGCCCCTCTGCTTCTCCCACCATTCCAGCCGCTCCCGGATCCGCTTCTCGAAGCCGAGTTCCCCGGGTTGGTAGAACTGCTGGCCGGCAAGGGATTCAGGCAGGTAGCTCTGGGCCAGGTACCCCGTCGGGGAATCGTGAGCGTAACGGTATCCCGCGCCGTAGCCGAGTTCCTTCATGAGGCCCGTGGGCGCATTGCGAATGTGGAGCGGCACCGGCTCGGCCGGGGTGCGCCGCGCGGCCTCCAGCGCGGCCCGGAGGGCCAGCATAGACCGATTCGACTTGGGAGCGGTCGCCAGGTAGATGGTCATCTCGGCCAGGGGGAGGTAGCCCTCGGGCGGGCCCAGCATGTGGTAGGCGTCCCGTGCCGCCACCGCGAGCTTCAGCGCCTCCGGATCGGCCAGCCCGATGTCCTCCGCCGCCATCGCGATCGCCCGCCGAAACAGCACCATCGGATCCTCACCACCCTCCAGCATCCGGGCCATCCAGTACAGCGCCCCCTGGGGGTCGCTGCCCCGGAGCGACTTGTGGTAGGCCGACAGCATGTTGAAATGGACTTCACCGCTCTTGTCGTAGACCGGCACCCGGCGGCCCAGCGCCTGGATCAGCAGTTCCTCCCCGAGCTTTCCCCGCGGCCCCACCAGCCGGGCAGCGTTCTCGAGCACCGTCAGCGCCCGCCGGGCATCGCCGTCACACTGTTCGGCCAGGAGTTCGAGCCCGCCCGGTGTGGCCTCGAGCTCCAGGGCACCGAGCCCCCGCTCCCGATCCGCCAGAGCGCGTTGCAGCAGCCCGGTCAGGGCGGCCGGGGTGAGCGGC
>CALMOP010000223.1 GCA_937871775.1 uncultured Gemmatimonadota bacterium
ATCCAACAAGGGCATGAACCTGCCGGGGATCGACGTCAGCGCTCCGGCCCTGACCGACAAGGATCGTGAGGACGTCGCTGCGGCGGTGTCGCTCGGCGTGGACTTCATCGCCCTGTCCTTCGTTCGGAAGTCGGCCGATCTCGATGGGCTCCGCCGGCTGGTCCCGCGGCACATCAAGCTGATCGCCAAGATCGAGAAGGACACGGCGCTGCGTGACTTGTGCGGCATCCTGGAAGCGTCGGACGCGATCATGGTGGCCCGGGGTGATCTGGGCGTGGAGCTGCCGTTCGAGGAAGTGCCCCTGATGCAGAAGCGGATCATTCGTGAAGCCAACATTCACGGCAAGCCGGTCATCACCGCCACCCAGATGCTGGAGTCGATGGTGCGGGCTCCGGTCCCCACCCGGGCGGAGGCCTCGGATGTGGCCAACGCGATCCTCGATGGCACTGATGCGGTGATGCTCTCGGCGGAAACCGCGGTGGGCATGTATCCGCTGGAGGCGGTCCGGGCCATGGACCGGATCGCCCGCGAGATGGAGTCCCATCGCGAGGGGCGGAGTCCGTCCTTTGACGCGGCGGTGGGCCGCCGGGGAGGGGAACTCGAGGAGCGGCGCCATCCGCGGCCCGGCACCAACCTCCCGGCCCGCACCGAGGACGCGATCGGGGTCGCGGTGTGCGCCGCCTCCGAACTGCTGCACGTGCCGCTGATCCTGTGCTTTACCAGCAGCGGCTTCACCGCCCGCAAGGTGGCGACCTACCGGCCCACCGTCCCGATCGTCGCGGCGACACCGGAGCCGGAGACTTTCCGCCACCTGTCGCTGGTGTGGGGGACCCTGCCGATCCTCACGGGCCACTCCACCGATTACGACTCGCTCCTCAGCCAGGCCCGGACCCAGGTCCTCGAGCGAGGGCTGGCCCGTGCCGGGGAGCGGGTCGTGGTCACGGCCGGGGTTCCCTTCGATGTCCCCGGGACCACCAACCTGCTCAAGATCGAGGCGTTGTGACCGACCACGGCACCACCCTGGTCTCGCGGCCCGGCCGGCCGGCCCGGGGCTAGCGGGTGTCGCTCCGCCTGTCGTTCCTGGGCACGGGAACCAGCTTCGGAGTGCCCCAGGTCGGTTGCAGCTGCCGGGTGTGCCGTTCACTGGATCCTCGGGACCGCCGCAGCCGCTCCGGAGCGATCCTCGCCGGGGACCAGGGAACCCTGCTGATCGATACCCCGCCGGAGCTGCGCCTGCAGTTGCTGACGGCGGGGGTCGACCGGGTCGACGCGGTCCTCTACACCCACGAACATGCCGACCATCTGAACGGCATCGACGATCTTCGCATCTTCTCCATGCGGCAGCGGGAGCCGCTCCCCTGCTACGGCCCGCCGGAGACCCTGGCCCGGATCCGGGAAGGCTTCCGCTACATCTTCGATCAGGAGGTCCAGTCCTTCGAGGGCACCTCCAAGCCACAGCTGGCGCTGCATCCCCTGGAACCAGGGGTCGCGGCGACCATCGCCGGCATGCCGGTGCTCCCGCTGGCCTTCGAGCACGGGTTTCTGCGGGTGTTCGGCTACCGCTTCGGGCCGCTGGCCTACATTACCGATGTGAAGGCCATCCCCGCGGAGCGTTACGCCGACCTCCAGGGGTTGAAGGTGCTGGTGCTCAGCGCCTTGTGGTGGCGGACTCACCCGACCCACCTCTCCATCGGTGAAGCGGTCGCCACGGCCCGGGCCCTCGGTGCCGAGCGGACCTATCTTACCCACCTGACCCACGAGACCGGCCACGCGGAGCTGGAGCAGGCGCTTCCGCCGGAGGTGCGGCCGGCCTATGACGGGCTCTGCCTCGAGGTCACCGCATGAAACTGTACTATGCGCGGCTGTTCAGCGATCGGCTCGATGGAGATCATGGTCTGCCCCGGTCCCGGCTGGCGGAGCTGGTGCGGGAGTTTCGCGAGGTGCAGGCCGAGGTCCGCCGCCGCCGCGGCGCCGGCGAGTACGGCTTCTACGGCCTGGGTGATCAGGCGGCGGCGGTGCAGCAGATCCGCCGCTTTGCGGAAGGGGTCGGCCAGGCGTTCGACCATGTCCTGGTGCTCGGAATCGGAGGATCGGCGCTGGGGATGAAAGCGCTGCTGAACGGGCTCCGCCGGCCCGCCTGGAACGAGCTGGATGATGAGGGTCGGGAATTCTTTCCGCGGCTCACCGTGCTGGACAATGTTGATCCCACCAGTGTGGCCGAGGCGCTGCGCCGGATGGATCCCCGCCGGGCGCTCGTCAACGTCATCAGCAAGTCGGGCGGCACCGCGGAGACCATGGCCCAGTACCTCGTGGTGCGCCACTGGCTGGAGGAACACCTCGGTCCGGCGGCCAGCCGCCACCTGGTGTTCACCACCGACCCCGGGCGGGGCGCGCTGCGGGAAATCGCCAACCGGGAGGGGATTCCCGCGCTGGAGGTGCCCCCGGCGGTGGGCGGGCGCTTCAGCGTACTGTCGCCGGTGGGTCTGTTGCCCGCGGCCCTGGTGGGGATAGATGTGGATCGGCTCCTGGCCGGGGCGCGCGAGGCCCTGGTTCACGCCGAGTCGGACGACCTGCTGCGGAACCCCGCGGCGCTCTGGGCGGGACTGCACTGGGCGGCCGACACGACCCTAGGCGCCCGGATCCATGTGCTCATGCCTTATACCGACCGGTTGCGGGAGTTCGCGGAGTGGTTCCGGCAGCTGTGGGCCGAGAGCCTGGGGAAGGCCCGGAATCGCCGCGGTCAGGAGGTGAATGTGGGCCCTACTCCGGTAGGCGCCGTCGGCCCGACCGATCAGCACAGCCAGGTGCAGCTGTTCATGGAGGGGCCGTACGACAAGATCGTGACCTTCGTGGCGCTGGACCGGTTTCCCGAGGATGTACCGATCCCTGCCCGGGAGGATCTTCCGGCTGATCTCGCCTACCTGCCGGGCCACACGCTGGGCGGGCTGCTCCGGTCGGAGTATCAGGCCACCGCCGCGGCCCTGGCCCGGATGGGGCGAATGAATTGCTCGCTGCACCTCCCCGAGCTGTCCCCCGAGACGATGGGCGAGGCCATCATGTTCTTCCAGTTGGCTACCGGATACGCGGGGGTATGGTACGGAGTGGACCCCTTCGATCAGCCGGGGGTGGAGCTCGGCAAACAGCTCGCCTATGCCGCGCTGGGACGGCCCGGGTACCCCCCGGAGCCGACCGGTCTCCCCCAGGGCGACGTCTCGCCCTGACTGCTGGCGCTGGGCCCGGGACCTCGGTACATTCCCCAGTATTGATATTGTAACTCACAAGAGGACAGAGACTTATGGCCGATCATCGGGGCCGCCTCCTGGGCCTGTACGGCGGCGCCGTCGAGCTGCGGGGTGAGGCAGTTCTGGTGAAGGACCCCAAGGCCCTGGCCGCCGCCGCCACCGACCAGCTGGCGTGGTCTGCCGTATTTGGAGCCACGGCCGAGCGGGAGGCCGCCCGGTGGGCGCTGTGGGAACTGGGTCAGGCGGTTGGGGTGCGGCCGGCGTCGATCGGTACTCTGTATTTCGCGCGGGGGCGGGGGCTGTGCGGGGGGTTCACCGTCCCCGCGATCAACGTGCGGATTCTGGCGTATGATACGGCGCGGGCTGTTTTTCGCGCGGCCCGGGTCCGCGAGGCGGGGGCCATCCTGCTGGAGATCGCGCGATCCGAGATAGCCTATACGGAACAGCGCCCGGCGGAGTATGTCGCGGTAATGATCGCGGCCGCGCTGCGCGAGGGATACCGCCTGCCTCTGTTCATCCAGGGCGACCACTGCCAGGTGAATGCCAAGAAGTACCAGGCCGATCCCGCGGTCGAGATTGACGAGGTCAAGAAGCTCATCGCCGAAGAGATCGGGGCCGGCTTCTACAACGTGGACGTCGATACTTCGACCCTGGTGGATCTGTCGAAGCCCACGCTGCTGGAGCAGCAGCGACTCAACTTCGAGCATGCGGCCGAAATCACCGAGTTCATCCGGCGGAGCGAGCCGGACGGGGTCTCGGTGTCGGTGGGCGCGGAAATCGGGGAAGTGGGCCACAAGAACAGCACGGTCGAGGAGCTCCGCGCCTTCATGGACGGGTATCGCGCCGCGCTCAGGGAGTACGGCGATCCCGAGGGCATCTCCAAGATCTCGGTCCAGACCGGAACCAGTCACGGCGGGGTGGTCTTGCCCGACGGCAGCATCGCGCAGGTGAAGCTCGATCTGGAGGCCCTGGCGGCGCTGTCCGAGGTGGCCCGCCGGGAATACGGACTGTCCGGTGCGGTGCAGCACGGGGCCAGCACCCTCCCGCCGGACGCGTTCGGCCATTTTGCCCGGCTGGAGACCGCCGAGATCCACTTGGCGACCAACTTCCAGAGCATCGTGTTCGACCACCCGGCGCTGCCAGGAGAACTCCGGAAAAGGATGTACGCCTGGCTGGATGCCAACGCCCAGAGCGAGAAGAAGGCCGGTGATACCGACGAACAGTTCTACTACAAGGCCCGGAAGAAGGCGATCGGACCGTTCAAGCGGGATCTCTGGTCCCTGCCGGCGGCGACCCGTGCCGCAATCTCCGCCGATCTGGAGCAGACCTTCGGGTTCCTGTTTGACCAGTTGAAGGTGGGCGGCACCGCCGCGCTGGTCCGCACCCATATGACCCAGGCCTATCAGCCCTATCATGGCCTGGCGCGGTCCTCGGTCACGGCCGAGGACGACGCCGAGGCGGGAGAGTAGCGCATGCCACGCGATGAGGCACGGGAGGTCGTCTACCTCGGCCGGGAGGGCGGAACCCTGGGGCCGCTGCTGCTGGGCGCGGTGCTGGGGTTGGCGGCGGGGTTGCTGCTGGCGCCCCATAGCGGGGAGGAGACCCGGCGGCGGATCCAGCGGCGGGTGCAACAGCTGCAGGATCTGGTGGGGGACGAGGTCGCCGACCTGCGCGACGCATTGGAGGGTGGCGAGGAGGGGAAGGAGACCCAGGCCGGGCCCCCGACCACGCGGGAGGGCATCCGCAGCGACCTGGAGCGGCGGCTGGTGGCAGCCCGCAGCCGGCGCCGAAAGGCCCGTCCCGCACGCGATGACGACGAGGAGCCGGTCGCCTGAGCCCACGCCGACTGGTCGGCGGACTGCAGGGGACCGGGGTCTTCATCCGCCGCACGGTTCACCAGGCGGACCGCCACAACATCCTCTTTCTCGCCAGCGCCCTGACGTTCGACACCCTGCTGGCCGCGATTCCCTTTCTGCTGCTCCTGCTGGTGGGCCTCACTCATGTGGCCCACCTGTCGCCGAAGATGAGCGCGGAAGACGTGCATCAGTTGTACCGGCGCTTCGTGCCGCCGATGGCCTTGGCCGGCGCGGATGCGCCGTTCGGGGCTGTGGAGCGCATGGTGGTCGGCCTGGTGCGGGCCCGGACCCAGATCTCGCTGTATGCGGTTCCGCTGTTCCTGTGGTTCGCGACCCGGCTCTTCGCCTCGGTGCGGACGGCGCTTACCCTGGTGTATGATGTGCCGCGCCGGCCCCAGGGCAGCCACTTCGTGGTGGGATACCTGTCGGGCAAGCTGCGGGACGTGGCGATGGTGGTGCTGACCGTGGCCCTCGTGGTCGCGAACACCGTCCTCACCGCTGGGCTCCGGGCGCTGGATACCTGGCGCCAGTGGGCGTTCACCACGGTGCCGGCCCTGGAATTCCGGGTGGGTGGCCTGGGGTCTCTGCTCACCGGCGCGATTGCATTCGGGTTCCTGGTTCTGCTCTTCTATCTGGTCTACCGCCACGCGGCCCCCCGTCAACTCCCGCGTCGGGCCGCCTTCGCCGGCGCGGGGTTCACGGCGCTGCTGTTCGAGTTGGCCAAGCGGCTGTTTGGCTGGTACCTCCGGCATGTGGCGGTGACCAGCCAGTTCTCGGCCAATGCCAACATCACGGCGGTGATCCTGTTTGTGCTGTGGATGTATTACACCGCGCTGGTCTTCCTGATCGGCGCGGTAGTCGCGGAAACCTGGGATCTGCGCGCCCGAGTCCGGAGCAGCGGCGGGTTCCGGGCGACGATGGGCAATTCCTGACGGCCTGGCTCCCTCTCCCCTTTGCGCTCGATTGGTGACCGCATGCGTCTGCTCTTTCCCCTGATGCTCATTCCCGGCCTGCTGACCGCCCAGGAGTTCGATTTCTATGCCCGCGGTCCCTACCGTCCCGGGGTGCCCCGTCCCGAAAGCCTGCTCGGGTACTCCGTCGGCAGTCAGCAGACCATGTATCACCAGCAACAGCAGGCCCTCGAAGCCATGATGGCTGCCGCCCCTGACCGGGTCCGGTCGGAAGTCATCGCCCGGACCGCCGAGGGGAAGGTCATGCGGTTGCTGGTCATTTCGGCACCCGAAAACCTGGTCCGGCTGGACCAGATCCGGGACAACCTGGCCCAGCTGGCGGACCCTCGACGTACCTCGGCGGACGCGGCCCGGGTCCTGGCCGAGACGACGCCGGTCACGGTGCTGCTGAATCACTCGGTCCACGGGGATGAGCCGGCCGCCTTCGAGGCCGCGCTGCAGACGGTCTATCAGCTGCTTGCGTCCGATGAGCCGGCGACCCTGGCGATTCTCAAGGATGTGGTGGTCCTGATCAATCCTTCCGAGAACCCCGATGGGCACGAACGCTTCGCGGCCTGGTCCAACAGCATCGCGGTCGGCACCGATGAGCCAGCCGCCGTCGAGCAAAACGAGCCGTGGGCGATCGTGGGGCGGTACAACCACTACCGCTTCGACATGAACCGGGATCTGCTGGCCCAGTCGCAGAACGAAACCCGGGGCCTGGGCCGGGTCTTCGTCCGCTGGCACCCGCAGGTGGTGGTGGACATGCACAGCACCACCGCGCAGTATTTTTTCCCGCCAGTCTCGGAGGCGCATAATCAGAACCTGCCGCGCAAGACCTACGACTGGTTCGAGCGCTTCGGACGAGCCAATGGGGCCGCGTTCGACCGCTTCGGGTGGCAGTATTACGTGCGGGACATCTTCGACTTCTTCTACCCCGGCTACATCGACATGTGGCCCTCGATGCGGGGCGGGGTAGGCCTGACGTATGAGACGGATGGCGGCCCCGAGCTGAAGAAGCGAAAGGATGATGGCACCTGGGTGACGTTCACCATGGCGATAGCCCATCACTACGTGGCCTCGCTCACCACCCTGGAAACCGCGGCCCGGGCCCGGGCCGAGCGGCTGCGCGATTTCTACGATTTCCACCAGTCCGGCATGGTGGAGGCTCGGCGGCGCCCCTTCCGGCGGGTGGTCTTCGGCGGGCCGGACCCGGGCCGGTCGCTCTGGCTGGCCCGGAGGCTGGCCGCGGAGCAGATCGAGGTCATCCGGCTGACCCAGGCCTACACTGCCCCGCGCGCCACGGATTACTTCGGCAGTGCGGCGGTCCGGCACACCTTTGCCCCGGGCAGCTACCTGGTCGACCTGGCCCAGCCGGAGGCCCGTCTCGCCACCACCATGCTGGAGCCCCGGGCCAGCTTCGACTCCGGTTTCGTACGGAAGCAGCTGGCCGCCTACCAGCGGAATCAGCGCCGCAGCAAGGAAGAGGATCGCGAGGGCTACGAGTTCTACGATGTGACCGGCTGGTCCCTGCCGTTCACCATGGGACTCGAGGCGTGGTGGACCGACGATACCACCCGGGTGAATGGTCAGCCGATCACGGCCGACGCCCCGATGCCGGTTCCCCCGCCTCCCCAGGTGGCCCAATCGGCCTACCTCTTCGGGGGTGCCTCGGAGGCCGGGACTCGACTGGCGCTACGGCTGCTGGGCGAAGGCTTCAAGGTCGCGGCGGCAACCCAGCCCCTCGTGGCGGACGGCACCCGCTACCCACGCGGGACCTTTGTGGTCCGGACCCAGCGTAACCCGGGCAGCCTGCACGAGCGGATCGTGACCCTGGCAACCGAACTGCAGGCCTCGGTCACCTCGGTGCGTTCGGCGTTTCCCGACTCGGGACAGTACGGTGTCGGCAGCGAGACCGTGATCTCCCTGCAGCAGCCCCGGATCCTCCTTGCGGCGGGTGAGGGGATCGACCAGACGTCGTTCGGCGCGGTCTGGTTCTACTTTGAGCAGGAGCTTGGCGTCCCGATCATCCCCATCAATCTGGCCGTCCTGGCCAATACCGACCTGAGCCCCTACAACGTGCTGCTGCTGCCGGACCTTTCCCCGGGGCGCAGCTGGCGGGAGCTGGGGGAGAGTGGCGCCGAACGGCTCCGCAACTGGGTCAGCGACGGGGCGGCGGTCGTTGCCATCGGGGACGCACTGAGCCTGTTGTCCCGGAAAGAGGTGGGGCTCGCCTCGGTTGCCCCCGTCAAGGGCGATAGCAGCGCGGCCAAGGACACCATCGCCGTCACTGATGGGCCTCCGCTGGTTTCGCCGTCAGCTACGGCAGGCAGCCAGCCGGAGTACATCCCGGGCAGCATCTTCCGGGCGAGCCTGGATCATTCCCACTGGCTGACCTACGGCTATGCCCAGGACCAGCTGGCGGTGCCGCTCGAGACCCAGACCTTTCTGAAGCCTTCCGAGCACGGCGCCAACCCGGTGGTGTTCACTGGCCCGGACCTGCTGCTCTCCGGGTGGGGCTGGCCCAAGAACACCGAGCGTCATCTGCGCAACAGCATCTGGGCCGCCGTGGAGTCGGTGGGGCAGGGACGGGTCGTCCTGTTCGCGGGGAACCCGGTGTACCGCGGGTCCTGGCGCGGACCGGCGAAACTGCTCACCAACGCGGTGCTGTTCGGCCCCAACCGATGATGCAATGGCGGCGGCAGGGGCGAGGTGGGTGAGCTGAACGCCCTGGCCCTGGCCGCGGGCCTGGGCCGGCGCTACGGCGGCCTCAAGCAGCGGGACCCTCTGGGCCCCGGAGGCACGACCCTGCTCGATTTCTCCCTGTATGATGCGTGGCGGGCCGGCGTTCGACGGGTGGTGTTCGTGGTTCACCCGGACATGGCGGAGACCTGGGGCCCCGAGTTGCGGCGCCGCTACGGCAGCCGGCTCGACGTCGCGGTGGCAGCGCAGCGCTTGGACGACCTGCCACCCGGAATCACGCCGCCCGCGACCCGACGACATCCGTGGGGTACTACCCAGGCTGTTCTGGCCGCCCGGGATTCCCTGACAGGGTGTTTCGTGGTTCTCAATGCGGACGACTGTTACGGACCGGAGGCGCTCCAGGCCGCTGCGGAGTTCTTGGCCGGCACGGCGCCGGAGCAGGCCCGTGCCGGGGTCGTGGCCTATCGGCTGGCGGAGACCCTGAGTCCGGCTACTGGAGTCAATCGCGCGGTGCTGGACGTCGATGGCGAGGGCCTGGTCCGCGGTGCGGTCGAGGCCCGCGATCTCCGTGCGGTTGCCGACGCCGGGGTCGAGGGCCGCGTGGGGGAACACTCCGTCTGGTTGACGAGGGATGCTCTGGTGTCCATGAACTTGTGGGCCTTTACTCCGGCGGTGCTCCCGATATTGGGAGCGGAATTCCGGTCCTTTCTCGAGTCCGGCCCCGGCCCGGACGCCGAGTGCGATCTGCCAACCGCCGTGACGGCGGCCCTGCGCCGGGGGGCAGTCGTGCTGCAGGCGCTGGCCACGGACAGCCGGTGGTGCGGAGTCACGGCGCCCGCCGACCGGGAACGGGTGAGCCGGGACCTGGCCAGCCGGGTCGGCTCAGGGGAGTACCCGGAGCGGCTGTGGACCTGATGCCGCGCCCTGAGATTCCCGAGGTGCTGGCCCGGTTCGGATGGGACCCCGCCACCCCGGCGATCGTCGAGCCGGGCGGTCATATCAACGACTCCTACCGGGTCGGTGACGGCCTGCTGCAGCGGCTCAATCCGGCGGTCTTCCGAAACGGCGGGGAGGTCCTGTCCAACGTGGCGCTGGTGACCGCCCACCTGCGCACGGCCGCGATCGCGGCCGGCTGGCCTGACGTCGAGCGCCGGGTGCTCACCCTGATCCTGACCCCACAGGGAGCGCCCGGGGCCCGGGCCCCCGATGGAGCCTGGTGGCGGCTGTGCCGTTACCTGACCGGCACCCGCACCGTCACCCGGACCCCCACCCGGGGCGAGGCGGTCGCCATTGCGGCGGCTTTCGGAGAATTCCATCAACTCATGGCGGACTACCAGGGGCCCGAGTTGGCGGTGGTCCTGCCGGACTTTCATGACCCCGTCCAACGGGTGACGGCGCTGGAGCAGGTGGCCCACTCCAATCCCGAGGGGCGGCGGGAGGCGGTCGCGGCCGAACTGGCCTTCGCGCGCTCCCGGGCGGGCCTTGCCGTCAGGTTCATGGAACTGCTGTCCGGGGGAGAGGTGCCCCGCAGGATCGTGCACAACGACGCCAAACCGGGTAACGTGCTGCTGGATGCGCGGACCGGGGAGGCGCTCGCCGTGATCGACCTGGACACGGTCATGGCGGGGACCCTGCTCACCGATGTCGGAGACCTGATCCGTTCCGTGGCCTGCGCGGCCCGGGAGGACGAAGTGAATCTCGCCAGGGTTCACGTGAGGCGCGATCTGTTCACGGCGCTGCTGCAGGGCTGGTTCCGCACGGCGGGGACGATCATGGTGGCCGCCGAGCGGGCCCATTGGGTGATGGCCGGGCTGGTGATCACCTACGAGCAGGGGGTTCGCTTCCTGACCGATCACCTCGCCGGGGACCGCTACTACCGGATCAGCCGCCCCGGGCACAACCTGGATCGAGCCCGGGTGCAGTTCCGTTTGCTCGAGGACCTGGAGCGGGAGCAGGCGGGCTTGGAGCGACTGGTACACCTGGCCGGCGGGTAGAGCCGGAGCTATGGCTGGCGGCGGGTAGGGCCGGAGCTATAGCTCCGGCCCTACCCGTCCCGGGCCCCCCAGAGCCTGGGCACGATCCGGAGCAGTCCCAACCCGCTCACCAGCCCCACCAGGCCCCACATCAGGGCCGGGCCCTCCCGGCGGTACAGCAGGCTGCCCACCCCGAACAGCGCGGCGTAGACAAAGGTCACGCCCAGGACCCACCCCAGCAGCGCCAGGGGCAGGCTATCGGTCGAGGGCTCCAGTCCGGTCGCGGCCCGGAGCCGGGCCCATCCCGGGCCCGCCGGCCGCACCAGCCGGTAGAAGTCCGTAAGCCGCTGTGGGTCGGTGGGTGGCGTAAGCAGGGTCGCGGCCAGCCACGCGAGGGTCGTCAGACCGACACTCAGCGGCAGGGCCAGAGGGGTCGGGACCGGATGGCCTTCCCGGGCGGCCACCGCGAGGCCGATCGCGACGAGGAAGCTGGCGAGCATCGCCGCGATCTCGCTCCAGGCGTTGATCCGCCACCAGAACCACCGCAGCAGGTAGAGCAGACCCGTGCCAGCGCCGATGGAGAGGATCAGGTCGAACGCCTCCTTCGCCGTGGTGAGGGCGTAGGTCATGAGCCCGGCGAGCACCATCAGGCCGGCCGTGGTGAGGCGCCCGACCAGTACGTAGTGGCGTTCGTCCCGCCCGGGACGGAGAAACCGGCGATACAGGTCGTGGACCAGGTACGAGGTGCCCCAATTGAGATGGGTCTCGATGGTGGAGCGGTAGGCGGCGAGGGTGCCGGCCACCACCAGTCCGAGGAAGCCGACCGGAAGGAAGCGCATCATCGCCGGATAGGCGACATCGTGGCCGATGAGCGACGCGGGAACATAGGGGAAGGCCTCGGCGATGTCGGAGAGCTGGGGATACACCAGGGTCGACGCCAGCGCGGTGAGGATCCACGGCCACGGCCGCACCGCGTAGTGCAGCATGTTGAAGAGCAGGGTCCCCGACACGGCGTCCCGTTCGGAACGGGCGGCGAGCATGCGCTGCGCGATGTAGCTCCCGCCACCGGGCTCGGCGCCCGGGTACCAGACCGACCACCACTGCACCGTAATCGGGATGATCAGCACCATCAGGGCGGTATTCCAGTCACCGAAGTCCGGCAGCAGGTTCAGTGATGCCGGTGGTACCTTGGCGAGCAGGCCCGAGAGTCCCCCGACCTCGGGGCGCTGCAGCGCGAAGTAGGACACGGCGACGGTGCCGGTCATCGTGATCGTGAACTGGATTGAATCGGTGACCAGGACGCCCCAGAGACCCGACACCGAGGCGAAGAAGATCGTCA
>CALMOP010000224.1 GCA_937871775.1 uncultured Gemmatimonadota bacterium
AGTCCATTGGCGATTCTAAACCCAACGCTCTACGCGGATCGCACGGTCCAAGATTGGCATCGACGGACCTTTCCGGGCGATTGGGGTGCTATTGATCTGGATCTCCTAGGATATTGTCCCCAGTGCTACCGAGGGCTCTATCTGATTGAATCGACAACCAATCCCGAGAAGTATACGTCCGTCTTGCGTCGGCTGGCTCGTGATAGTGGGGTGCCGGCACTGTTGGTGATCCACAATTGTCAGCAACCCACGCACGGACGGTGGTTGTTTCCGGCGCCGGCACATGCCATCGATTCTACTGAGGCACTGATTTCTGTCTTGTCCCAGATACGCAGAGAGCACGAGTGTGAGTAACGGTGAGGCGGTCGCCGCCTTCGAGCGGGCCTTCGGGGAATACGTCGGGGCCCGTTACGCCATCGCCCTCTGTAATGGCACCGCCACATTGCACACGGCACTCATGGCCCTTGGCGTCCAGCCGGGGGACCGGGTGGCCGTCCCGCCCCTGACCATGAGCGCGACGACGATGGCCGTGCTCCATGCCGGCGCCATTCCGGTGTTTGAGGACGTGGACCCCCAGACTTGGCTCCTGCCGATCCCCGAGGATTTCGAGGCATGGCCGCGAGGGGAGCGCAGCGGTGTGGCGGCCAATATCCCGGTCTCGCTCTATGGGCTGCATCAGCCATGGCGCACCCAGAATACGGTTGACGACGCGGCACAAACCCTGCGACCCCACGGTGGGTGTGCCTTCACGTCCTACAGCCTGCAGTATTCCAAGATCCTGGCCCTCGGTGAGGGGGGGGTTCTAGCCACCAATGACGAGGCCCTCGCTATCCGGGCCCGCGAGTGTTCCAGCCTCGGCTACCGCCTGCGGGCCGACCAGCCCCGGATTGATTCCGCGATCCTCAAAAGCCCAACCTGTGCGCGACACTGGAGTTACCCGTCCTGGAATTACCGCATGAATGACCTGACCGCCGAGGAGGGCCTGTTGGGGATTGAAGCAGGCACCACAGGATTCCGGTGGGTGGACATGGAACTTGCCGACCGCCAGAAGGCCGCCGCCCTGTATCGGGAGGCCAGGGCCGGCTGCTCGTGGCTCATCCCCCAGCATGTGCCTGAGGGCTGGACCCACGATTACTGGACCTACGCGGTCGCAGCCGATACCCCCGAACGTGCCGTCCAGCTCGCGGACGCCATCGTCCGCCACGGCGGGGAACGCCCCTATGCCGCCTGGCTCCTCACCTACGACGAACCGGCCTTCGCCGACCTCGCCCCAGACGCATGGACCTGCCCCATCGCCGAAGACCTGCAACCGCGACTGCTGCAGTTCCAGACCAACAGTCTCTCCAGTGCCACCACCAACGCGGACGCCATGCATCGGGCTATCCGGGAAATCGGAGGCTAACCGGTTGACAGATACGCCCCCAACCCCCATATTCACAGTCAATAGACACACCGTGGCCCACGTGGCCCTCACCACCCTGTCCGTGGCGGGGGCCA
This sequence comes from uncultured Gemmatimonadota bacterium, assembly GCA_937871775.1. Classification (GTDB taxonomy): domain Bacteria; phylum Gemmatimonadota; class Gemmatimonadetes; order Gemmatimonadales; family GWC2-71-9; genus JADJOM01. The sequence goes on from CALMOP010000224.1 coordinate 1,498, forward strand.
TCGTCTTTACGGATGCCCGCTGTGTCTGTGGCCGCCGCCTCATGGCCATCCCCGGCGTCGTGACCATCGAGGTCCGACGCTGTGCCACCGAACGAGACCGAAGTGGCCGAGGGCGTGTCGTGTCCTGTCACCGCTGCAAGGCCTTGCTGGAGATCATCGAGCACCTATGAGCATCGCCCCACTCACCGAGCGCCAACGCCGGTTCATCACCGAATACGCCAAAGACGGGAACGGCACACAAGCCGCCATCCGGGCCGGGTTTAGCCCCAAAGGGGCCAGCGTACAAAGCACCCGACTGCTAGGGTATGCAAAGATCCGTGCCACCATCGAAGCCACCCGCACCCCCGCCCTCGAGAAGGCCCAGGTCACCCTGGAAGGGCACCTCAACGCCCTTGCCGCCCTCCGCGATAGAGCGGTGGAGCTGGAGCAGATCAGTGCCGCCGTGGCTGCCGAAACCAACCGGGGCAAGCTGGCCGGCTACTACGTGGAGCGGTCCCTGGTGGCGACGGTGGATCTACCCCAGGTGATCGTGGAATGACGGCGGTCGCGCCCACCGTCCGGTTCCACCTGTCGCCGCCCCAGAAGGCGGTCTATGTCAGTCCCGCCCAACGCCGGGTGGCGATCGCGGGCCGGCGTGGCGGCAAGAGTTTCGTGGGCGCCCTCTGCCTCCTCGACGACGCGACCAAGGGCCCTAATCGCGTCTGCTGGTATGTGGCCCCCACCTACCGCCAGGGCAAAGACATCCTGTGGCAGCGGCTGCGCGAAGTGATCCCAGCGGCCTATGTGCTCAAACGGAACGAAACCGACCTCACCGTCCATCTGCTGAACGGGTCCGTGATCGCCATCAAGGGGGTCGATGTGGACCCCGACAAGCTCCGCGGCGTCGGCATCGACTTCGCCGCACTCGATGAGTTCGACCAGATGCAGGACGGGCACAAGAAAATCTGGGAAGCCATCATCGCCCCGTCGCTGGCGATGGGGAGCCGTGCCGGCCACGGCGAAGGAAAAGCCCTGTTCATCACCACGCCGAAGGGCCTGAACTGGGCCTATGACCTCTACCTCAAGGGACAGGAACAGCGGGACGGGTTCGCGTCCTGGAAGTGGACCACGCTCGAGGGCGGACTGGTCAAGCCCGAGGTGATCGACGCGGCCCGCGCCAGCCACGACCCCCGCCTGTTCCGGCAGGAATACGAGGCCAGTTTCGAGGTGCTGGAGGGCCGGGTGTACGACTGCTTCGACCGCGTGGTCAATGTCGAGGCCACACTGACCGACCCCGGCGCGGAGATCCTGGTCGGTATGGATTTCAACGTGAACCCCATGTCCTGCGTCATCGGTGTGCAAGCCGGCGAGGAACTCCATGTCCTCGATGCACTGGAAGTGCCGACCTCGAACACCGAGGAGCTGGCCACCGAACTGCAACGCCGCTATCCGGGCCGCCGGCTCATCGTCTGCCCGGACCCCAGCGCCAAGGCCCGCAGGACCAGCGCCGCCGCTGGGGTCACGGACCTGAGCATCCTGGAGGCCCACGGGTTCCTGGTGGACATCTCCTACCAGACGATCCTGATTCCCGATCGCGTCAATGCCGTGCAGGCCATGCTCAAGGATGGGGCGGGCCGGCGCCGGCTCCGGGTCCACCCCCGCGCCTCGCTCCTGATTCGCGCCCTGGATGGCCAGACCTACAAACCGGGCACCAGTCTCCCCGACAAGACCAGCGGGCTCGACCATGTGAATGATGCCCTCGGGTATCTGGTCTGGCAGCGGTTTAACCTGTTGCAGTCCAATCGGGCCACCACGTCCACGTTCTACACCTGATGCAACCCTACTACGAGCAGGCAGGCATCACGATCTACCACGGGGACTCGCGATGCGAATGGAGCAGGAAGTGTTGCCCTTGACCGGAGTGACCACCCCATGACGATCTCCCGCCCGACCTACGACCCACTGGATTACGGCAACTGGCCCGGTGACGGGCCCTTGCGCCGCGGTGGGCAGTCCGTGTCCCGACTCCCGGGCACCAGTCCCGACCTGCCCAGCGAACCGTCCAAATGCGTCAAGGAACAGGCGCCCGCACTGGCTCTGGTCCGCGACTGCTGGGCCGGAACCAGTCAGATCCGCGGCGCCGGTCCCGTCTATCTACCGCAGGCCCCCGGCGAAGACCCCGTGAACTACCGGGCCCGTCTGGCACGGGCCGTGTTCACCAACATCTACCGGAACACCATCGAGGGCCTGACCGGGTACATCTACCGGGAAGACCCCGAGTTCGGGGACGATGTGCCGCCTGTGACCGTCGAACAGTGGGAGAACATCGACAACGCGGGCACCCATGGGGACGTGTTCATCCGGGATCTGACGGTGGATGCCATGGTCGCGGGGCACGCGGCCATCCTGGTGGACTACCCGCAAACCGGCGGAGCGCAAACGCGGGGGGACGAGCAGGCCCTGGGGCTCCGCCCCTACTGGGTGCCCATCCGCAAGGACAACATCGTCAGCTGGCGCACCACGCAGGAGGCGGGTCACACCCTGCTGTCCCAACTGGTGATCCGGGAATGCACCTACGTGCCCGATGGCGAGTTCGGGGAACGCGAACAGGAACGGTATCGGGTCTTCTATCGGGACCAGGGGGTCGTGGGGTTCCGGCTGCTGGAAGTCCAGAAGGACCGGTCGGTGCTCGAGGTGGGGCAGGGCACGTACCCCACCCAAGAGGAGATCCCGGTGGCCGAGGTGCGGACCGGCGGCAGCGTCGGCCTGTTCGAGTCGGCACCGCCGTTCCTGGACTTGGCGTTCCTGAATATCGCCCACTACCAGATGTGGTCGGACTACGCGACCAGCATCCACAAGACCTGTGTGCCCATCTGGGTGGAGTCCGGCGTCAAGGTGGACCCGGCCAACCCGGAACCCCTGATCCTCGGACCCAATACCGCCCGCCGGTTCACCGATCCCGCCGCCTCCGCGGACTATCATAGTCACGACGGGGCCGCCTTGGGGGCCGTCAAGCTGGCACTGGACGACCTCAAGAACGACATGGCGCAGCTGGGGCTGGCCGCGTTGCAGTCCAGCAAACGCGCCGCCGAAACCGCGACCGCCAAGGAACTGGATAAATCGGCCAGCGATAGCGCCCTCGCCGTCACGGCCCGCGGGGTCCAGGACGCGGTGGAACGCGCCTTGGGGTTCCATGCCCGCTACCTGGGGCTCGACGACGGCGGCAGCATCGCACTCAACCGCGAGTACGGGGAGCAGGTGATGGACGCGGCCACCATGACGGCGTGGGCGACACTTGCCACGCAGGTCGGGGTGCCCGTGCGGATGGTGCTGGAGGCGTTGCAGCGGGGTCAGCAGATCCCCGAGGACGCGAATCTCGACGCCCTGGAGACGGAGATGATGGCCAACCAGGTCGCGATGGAGGCCCAGAAGGCGCAGCAACAGGCCGACCAGATGGCGGCCCTGCAGGCCGGGAAGGCAAACGGGAACGGGAAACCCAAGGAGATGATGGGGTGACGATCCGCAAAGTGCCGGGGGGCTACAAGCTGTACAGCCACGAGGGCAAGCCCCTTTCCAAGGTGACCACCAAGACGGGGGCCGCCAAACGCGAAGGGCAGGTCAAGTACTTCAAGCACCAGAAGGGCGGACGGGGCCGGTGATCGATCAGGGCCCCATCGACCTGGGCGATCCGGGCCAACTGGCGGCCTGGTATGGCCCCTATGGGTTTTTCGAGCCGTACCGCAAGGTGACCATTGCCCATTGCCGGGAAGCGTGCCGCGCCCACTATGCCGAACGGGGGGAGAAGGTCACCGAAAGCCGGCTGGACGACCTGAGCCACCTGCACCCCGGCTACCTCGAGTTCCTGGCCACGCACCTGACGGGCCGGGTGACGTACGAAACGATGACCCGGGAAGCGTTGGGCATCCGGTGAACCTCGAGGACGTGGAAAGCGAGCGGTGGGACGAATGGGCCCACCGGATGCAGGATCTCCCCGAGTCCGGGGTCCGGCAGCTCATGGATGTGGGGCTCGGCCAGGACACGGCGTTCCTCCTGGTCATGTTGGGACAACTGCACAGCGAACTCCTCGCGATCGAATCCCTGATCGCCCGGCGACCCGACGATGAGGATTGGAAACCATGAGCGCGGCCACCGTCGCCCTGTTCCGGGCCCGCCTCGAGCGCCGTGCCGCCGGCCTCGCGGGTGACCTGCGGTCGGCCATCCTCAAGGCCTACGACCTGCTGGCGTCCAACCTCACCGACGCCGAACTGACCGGACTGATCGAGACCGGTAACCTGGACGCCATTGTCACCGATGCGGACGCCCGTCTCGCCCTCCGCACGCTCCAGACCCGAATTCGGGATGGGGTGGAATCCGCCGCGAAGGCGATGCTTCGCGAGGGGTTCCCGGGGGTCGCCTTCGACACGCTGTCGCCCTCGGTGATCCAGGGCATCCAGACCCTGAACGACCGCGCCCTGCAAACCCTGTCCACCGAGGTCCGGGAGACGGTGCGGCACGTGGTGGAACAGGGGCTGCGGGACGGGGTGGGTGTGCGGACCATTGCCCGGAACCTTCGCGATGTGATCGGGTTAGCACCGAACCAGACGGATGCCGTGGCCAATTTCCGGCGGATGCTGGAGGAGGGGGACGCGGAGGCGCTGACTCGCCAGCTCCGGGATCGCCGCTTCGATGGAACCCTCCGGCGCGCCTTCGCGGGTGATGGACTAGGCCCCAAGCAAATTGACAGCATGGTCTCAGCCTATCAACGTCGCTTCGTCGCGTTCAACGCGGAGACCAACGCCCGGACCGTCGCCATGGATGCCCAGAAACTGGGGCAACACCTTGCCTATGCCGATGCCGTATCCCGCGGGGACTTGAACGGGCAGGCGCTGACCAAACGCTGGAGTGGAACCCTGGATGACCGGGAACGGGATACCCACTTGGCCATGGAAGGGGAAACGGTGCCGTGGGACGCCTACTACAGCAACGGCCAGATGCAGCCGGGGGACGGGGAATACAACTGTCGCTGCGTCAGCATCTACAGCACCATCGAGACGATCAAGCCGGGCGCCGGCGCGTTCGGGGCCTTCGAGAATCTGCAGGCCTACGCGGGCGCCCGGACCCGCACATGATGGACCTGGACCCGATCTTCGAGGCCTACGACCACTGGGGGCTGGGCCCCGATGTGGGTGGGGAATGGGGCCGCATCCGGCACGAGAACCGGTCGCCCCTGCTCGAGGCCCTGGCCCACCATGACAGGACGCGCGTGGACCGCGTGCTGACCATGCCCATCGAACGCCACGGGGCAACCACGAAACTGCGCGACCACGGGTGCCTCGAGACGGACGCCACGGAATGGACTGGGCTGTGCAGCCCCTGCAATGCGAGCGACATCGAGGCATGGTCGGAGATCACGGGGCAAGTGCCGGAACGCCTCAAGGCCCCGGCGGGCGCCCTGCTTCCACCCGACATCTTCCGCCATGACGCCGAAGCGGTGCTCCTGATGCGTGCCGGCCTCTATCGCCTCATCGACATCGGGGGCGGGTATGGGGGCATGGCGTTACAGTTCTTTCTCCACGGTGCGGGACGACCCCTTGCCTACACGGACATCGACTTGTTCGATACCCTCTGCTTTGCCTACGCCTATCTCGAACGCCGGCTGCCGGGGCAGGTGAGGTTCGGGAAGGACGCCACCAGCCCGATCCGGCTGGTCCCCTCCCATGACGCGCCACGGGGGCCACAGGCGATCGACGCCGTGGTGAACTACCGCAGCTGGGGGGAGATGTCCCCGGCCACCGTGGCCCACTACTTTCGGCTCATAGCCGAGTGGCGGCCCCCGGTGGTCTGGCACGAGAACGCCACCCAGATCAGTCCGGGTAGTCTCCCCTCGGTGCTGCAGGACCAGGCGGATCGACAGGCGAGCTACAAGAGGGAACTGCTCATCCACGACTACCCCGACCTGCCCGGGTATGAGGTTGAGCGGTCCGCCCCGTCTCCCTGGAAAACCGGCTGCCGCTACATGCGTGTCGCTTTGCGGGCGACATGAGCCGCGTTCGCGCCCTGAGACGTCGGGCCCGGCGGGAGGGGAAGCCCACCGTCACCAGCCCGGACATCACCCTCTGTAATCCGGTGGCGGAGCACTTCCCCGCGTTCATCGTCGGGAACGCCGCCGCGTGGGAGGAGATGGCCAAGGCCGACCTCGAGGCGGTGGCCCCGGATGCCTGCCGTGATCTCGCTGCCGTGGCCCCGACCCTCGGGGTGGAGGAACTGAACCGGCGGTTTCGGGATCTGACGGTGCAACACGGGGTCTCCCACATGGTGCAGGAGGACAGCGCCAAGGGGCAGCACCTGGTCCTCTGTGGCGCCGGCCCCAGTCTGGCCGACCATGCCGCTGAGTGGTGCCCCCAATGGGACCAGGTATGCGGCTGCAATAGCGCCCTCCCCTATCTGTGGGGCCGCGGCCACCGGGTGACCCACGGGTTCACCGTGGACCAGACGCCCCAGATGTGCCAGGAATGGTTCGCGGCGCCACCCGTCCCCTATCTGGTCGCCTCGACGATCCACCCCCACCTCATGGACCTGCTGCGATCCAGGGGGCGTGACCTGACTCTGTTCCACAACTTCGTCGGCATCAACAAGCCCCCGGTGGAGTGGGCGGACGACCAGGGGGAACTCCAGCGGGCCCTGTATGAGGATTGGCTGTACCTTACCTTTTACCCGCCCAGCATCCGGTGCGGGTCCGGGCTCAACACGGTCAACCGCGCCATCGATGTGGCACTCTACATGGGGTTCGAGACCATCACCCTGCTGGGGGCCGATTGCGCGATTCGGACCACGGGGAAGAAACCGGACGCCCACCCGAACTCCCCCGAATACCTGGCGTGGCTCGGGCAGACGGTGATGCACGCGGATGGCGGGTCCGCCCTGGCGGCGGGGGCCACCGCGTTGACCCTGACCGGGGAGATCGACGGGCGGGAATGGGAGACCAAGGTAGACCTGGTGGTCAGTGCCCACTGGCTGGTATTGGCCGAACGCCAGCTCAAGGGCCGGCTTCGGGTGATCGGGGACACGCTGCCCAATGCGCTCAAGGGGAAACCGGACGCCTTCCTGAACCGGCTTCCGCGGCTGATGGACGGGAACGGGAAGCCCATTATAATCCAACTGGACGGCGACGTGTACGTCGGGCTGGACAAGTATGATAAGGCCGGGGCAGTCTGGGTGAGTGACACCACCTCTCCCAGGTCCGACGCCATGGAGGACATGCAGTAATGCCCATCTATACCTACGCCTGCCCCAAGGGGCACCGCGCCGAACGGTTCCGCAAGATGGCCGATCGGAACCACACCCTGCAGTGCCCCACCTGCCGGCTGGCCACACGCCTTATCCTCTCCCTCTCCCATGTGGAACCGGACGGCATCTACAGCTACGCGCCCAATATCGGCAGCGAGCAGGCCTTCGAGGCCCGGCGTGCCGCGATCCGGGAACGGCGGGACGGGGGCCGCGGCGTGATCCCCAAACAGGACCAACCCGCCTCCCCGGAGGACGGTTGACAGTGTAGCGGAATACCCCCATATTGGGGAGCGATAGCAACGTTGTTTGTGGTCCCTGTGGCCCCTGGATGTTCTCTGGGGGCCTTTGTGTTTCCCGAACCCGCGGGCGGTGCCCGCAAGGAGTTGGCCGGTGGCCGACGAAGCGAAGACGTACACGGAGCAGGAACTGGCGACGATTGTCGAGGAAAAGCTGGCCGCCGCGAAGGCGGAAGGGGACAAGGCGTTCGCCGGGCTGTGGGAAGAAGCCAAAGCGGCCAAAGCCAAAGCCAAGGACACCGAAGCCGCCGCGGGCGCGATGCGGGACAAGTTGGCCAAGCTGGAGCAGACCAAGAAGGCCGAGAAGGCCGGCGTCACATCCGACGAGTTGGACCGGCTCCGAAATGAAGTTCGGGCGGATCTCGAAAAGGATTACGCCGAGTTCAAGTCGCGGTCAGAGACCCTGACCCGCGAGAACCGGTCGCTCAAGCTGGACAACGTGGTCAAGGGTCTCATGAGCAAGTCGGGGGTTCGGGCGGAGCGGGTGGATGCCCTGTTCCGGCTGACCGGCGACCAGTTCGATCTGACCGAGGACGGACAGCCGATGTTGCGGGACCGGATGGGCACTCCGGTGGAGAAGTTCATCACGGACGACCTGAGCAAAGCGTATCCCGAGTTTTTCACCGGGACCGGCAGTAGCGGGGGCGGTGCCTCCAAATCCGCGGGCGGTGCCAGCGGGAATCCGCGAACCATTGCGGCCAATGACGGCAAGGGCTTCCTCGCGAATGTGGAAGCGATTGCCAAGGGCGATACCCGCATGCAGCGGGTGGAGATGCCCTAGCCGCTCCACCCCGCCCGCACCATGCCGGGCCTTGTAAGGAGTTCGACCTGTGGCCAATACCCTGACGAGTGTTCTTCCCTCCATGCTGGCGCAGGGCGTGCTTGCCCTCCGGCAAATGGCGGTCCTGCCCCGACTGGTGAACCGGGATTACGAGGGCATGGCGTCCCGTCAGGGCGCCGTGATCACGATCCCGATTCCGTCCGCCATCGCCGCCCGGGCCGTGACGCCCGCCGTGTCGTTCGCCGCCAACGTGGATTCCGCGCCGACGCAGGCCGTCGTGACCCTGGACCACTGGTTCGAGGCCCCGTGGCAGATGTCGGATTCCGACTACGTGTCGGCTGGCGCCAACCTGATGCCGATGCAGGCCAGCGAGGCCGTCAAGGCCCTGGCCAATGACGCCGACAGTTTCCTGTGGGGCAAGCACATCGGGTTCTTCAACGCCTCGGGCACCGCCGGTACGACCCCGTTCGCGTCCGGTGTCACCAACGCCATCACCGCACGCACCCTGATGAACAAGTCCCTGGCCCCACCCGATAACCGGTGGGTCGCGCTCGATCCGTCCGCCGAAGGGAACTTCCTCGGCTCACCCAACGTCCTCCAGTTCAATTTCGAGGGCAGCCGGGACGCCATCGTCCGCGGCGCCATCGGGACCAAACTGGGCTTCGACTGGTACATGGACCAGAACATCAGCACCTACACCCCGGGCACCGGCTGGGCCTCCGGGTTCATCGCCTCGACCGTCGCGGGTGTGATCGGCCAGACGACCCTGAACGTGCTCAACGCCACGGCCTCGGGTCAGGTCAAGATCGGCGACATCTTCACCATCGTCGGCAACGCGCAGCAGTATGTGATCACCGTGACCACCACGGTCTCGGCGACCGCGCAGAGCGTCATCACCTTCTACCCGGCCCTGGTTGCCGCGGCTGCAACCGGTGTCACCCTGGTGGTGGTGTCGGTGCCCTACGTGGCCAACCTGGCCTGCCACCGGGATGCGTTCGCGTGGGCCAGTCGCCCGCTGCAGAACGTGGCTGATGGCGGCAACATCTTCCAGAGCCCGCTGGACCCCGTGTCGGGGATCGCCCTGCGGCTGGAACTGAGCCGGCAGTACAAGCAGGACACGCTGTCGTACGACTACCTCGCCGGCACCAACTTCGTGCGGCGTGAGCTGGGCAGCAAAATCTTCGGGTAAGGACGACGGAGAGGGCTCGGCAGGAATCCCCTGCCGGGCCACCCTGACCTGGGGACACACCACACATGACCCTGACGATCACCGCCACCCCGGGCTCCGCGAGCGCCAACAGCTTCCTCACGGAGACCGAGCAGAACGCTTATATGGCCACGCGACTCAACGCGAGCGTGTGGACCAGTACGGGTGTGACCTGCACGGAAACCGAAAAATCGGCCATGATCGAGGCCCAACGCGAGTTGAACGCGCTATGCTACGTGGGCCTCCGGGTGGACACCACGCAGGTGCTGGCCTGGCCCCGCTGGTGGGCACCCAACCCCGATGACCCCACCCTGGGTTACTACGATTCGACCGTGATTCCGCAGCGGGTCAAGGACGCGCAGGCGGAGCTGGCCTTCCAGTTCCTGAAGGCGGGAACCACGGATGTTGCTTCGTTGCCCACCACGATCGGGATCATCCAGAAAACCATCGATGTCCTGAGCACCACCTACAGCGAATACAGCCAGCCCACGGGACTGGCGCGGTTTCCCCGGGTCTACAACATGGTTCGGCCCTTGCTGGTGGGGTCGGGCAATTCCGCGAGCGTGCTTCGTGGCTAACGGGGCCGAACAGAAGCTCGCCACGGATGCCGTCAAGATACTCGGTGTGCTGGTACAGGCGGGTCTGGTGGAGCAGGATGTGTTGAACGCGGCGGTAGGGGGCTAGATGGCAACGACCTACTACGTTGCGGCAGCGGGCACCTCCGGGAATAGCGGCCTCTCGCCGCTCTTGCCGAAGCAGACTTACGGCCAAGCGAACGCGCTGGCGGTAAGCGGGGATACAATTCTCGGCAAGCGGGGTGACACTTTCCAGGAGCAGGTCTCAGCGGCGGCGGCCAATGTCACTTACGGGGCCTATGGGTCTGGTGAGAGTCCAACGCTAGATGGGTCCACAAGCGCCGGCGCCATGTCAGGCGGTCCGAGCGTCTGGACCAACGACACCACGCTTGCTGGATTGTGGATGACCGATGAGGCGACCGGTGCCTCGCGGGCGGACAGCACGGCCAACGGGAACACGCTGTCGGATGGCAACGCTGTCGTTAAGAGCACGACAACGCCACGGCTGCCCGGCTTCAGTGCTTCCTTCACGGGAGCCAGTAACCAGAAACTCTTTCGCACCGATGCGAATCTCGCCGCCGGATTCCCCTGCAAGGGCAACGCGAACGCCACGGTTGTGACGTTCGGGACATGGCTACGCTGCACGACATTGCCGGCCGGGGGCAGTAGAAGCTATCTCGTCAACAAGGGCACGGCCTACAACATCTATATCGACGGCACAACCGCCAAGTTGGT
>CALMOP010000225.1 GCA_937871775.1 uncultured Gemmatimonadota bacterium
CCGACAGCAATGCAGAGCAGGCCCACCAGTTCGGTCACGTACAGGACTTCGACGTGGCCCAGCCGGGTGAAGGTCCCGCCGATGCCCGGCAGCAGCGCCCCGACCGCGATGAAGACGTTGGCCAGGGCGCGGTGCCTGGTCTCCCGCTGCCTGGCATAGCGCCCCGCCGACACGATGGCCCCGCCCATCAGGAAAATCAGCGCGTACAGATTGATGAACGGGCTGATGAGGCGGACCCAATGCCACTCCAGCACCTTGCCCGACAGCCGGAATGGTTCCACCAGGGCGTGGTTCACCGGTGACAGGATCACGCAGACCGTCCCGAACCCCACCGCGGACAGCAGCGCCATCGTAAGGCGATCGGCGGTCCGGCGGGAGAGCAGCAGATATACCGTACCCTGGGCCAGCGGGGCCCCGCCCAGCAGGGCGCCGGTGATGTACCAGGCCCGGAACACCGGCTCGTGCCATCCCAGCAGCGTGGTCAGCGATTCCGTGATCGTGCCCGCTGCAAAGGTCAGCATCCCGAGGCCCCACCAGAGCAGATGGCGACCGCCGCGCTCGCGGTAGCGCCCGAAGATCACCACCGCGAAGCCGATGGAGAACAGGGTAGTCAGGATCGGGATGTAGTGGACGGGGGAGGGGTTCATGAGATCAGGGCCCAGTTCCCAAGGCCCAGTGCCCACAGCCCGCAAAACACCATCCTGGGCCCTGGGCACTCGGTCCTGGGAACTTCTAGAAGTCGACCCGGTACGCCAGCGTCACGTTCCGGCCTGGCGAGGGTCGAAAGAAGTTCGAGTTTGAGGTCTCGCTGTACAGCTTGTTGGCGACGTTATCGAGCGCGAGCGCGATGGTGTGCCGGCTCCGGCCCGCCTGGAACAGCCGAAGACCTCCCCGAGCCTGCATGACCGTGAAGGCCGGCGCCGGCGCGCCCTCGAGATCCTTTTGCTTATCGTTGTGCCGCGCTCCGTAGGACAGCCAGAAACGCCCGCCGGGATGATCGTACCGCGCCTCCCCGCCGATCCGCAGCCCGTAGCCGTTGGCGACGGGGAGGCTGTCGTTCCTCAGATCCTTGCTGTCGATGGCGGTGAAGTTGGCAACGGCGGAGAAGCCGTGGTCCACGATCAGGTGGCCGTTCGCCTCGACGCCGAGGTAGCGCAGCTGGTCCACGTTCACGTTGATGAACGCGGGCAGACCCTGGACAGTGCCGCCGGTCGACTGCAGGCTGATGGCATCGGTGATCTCGTTGCGGAAACCGAAGACCTCCAGGGTGCCGCGCCGATTCCGGAACCGGACCCCCAGGTCCAGATTAAGGCTGGTCTCGGGTTTGAGGTCAGGGCTCTGTACCTCGTACCCGGGTAGTTCCGGAACCACACCTTCAAAGAACCGTTCAATCAGGTTGGGCGAGCGGAAGCCCCGCCCCACCGTGCCGATGAGGCTGACGTTCGAGGTGAGCAGGTATTCGGTGTTCAGGTTACCCACCACCGTGGCGTTCTCATGCGAGGCCAGCGGTGTGGTCACGTTCGGCGTGGGGCGCGACTCGGCCTTGATATGCTGCACCCGGACGCCGGCGATCAGACTGAGCTTGGGAAGCGGGCGAAAGTCAGCCTGCAGGAAGCCCCCGACACTGCGAAAGGTGGCGTTGGGCGTCTTGGACACTGGGTCGGTCGAGGGCGGACCCAGGCCGGTCATGGTCGTCGTGTCGGTGTTGTCGGAGCGTTCCTCGAAGCCATCTGCCCCGTACGTCAAGGCCACCTTCCCGATCGCTTTGGCGGCTTCGACCCGGAATCCCCAAGTGTCCACGTCGGTGAAGTTGTGGGTCGAGATCACCCCCTGGGAGCCGGGACCGGTGGGAATGATGAGGTCGAATGTCAGGCGACGGGCGTTGCTCGAGTAGTAGGAGGTCACGTCAAGCCGGTCGGCGATGGCGGAGCCGAGCGACCGGTTGGTATAGCCAAGCGAGACTCGATCCACCCCCTGACTCGGGTAGCGAATGATGATGTCCGGGTTGGAGGGGTGTCCAAGTTCGGCGCTCTTGACATAGCCGAAGCCGGCATCGTCGGCGGTGTAGCGCTCGTAGCGCGCGTGAAGGCCCTGCGTCGCGGAGAAGGCGTAGCCGAGCTGCGCGGAGTAATTCTGATCCTTGACGCCGGTGTCGTAGACCCGAGTGCCGGACCGCAGAGTGTCCTTGCCGAAATTGCCCGGCGGCGCGATGTACGCACCCGCGTCGCGGTACGACCCGAAGCCGAGGAAACTGAAGCGTCCCGCCGTTCCGGCGACCAGACCGAAGGGTCGCTGCTGGTCGCCGGCGCCCTGATAGCGGTAGCCGAGCGAACCATGCAGCGTGGTGGGGCCGAGGGCCCGGGGCGGCTGCCGGGTGATCAGGTTGACGGCGCCGCCGATGGCATCGCTCCCGTAGAGCACCGAGGCCGGTCCCCGCACGACCTCGACTCGGCCGAGGGCTTCGAGGCCGACCTGGGAAGGGATCTCGCCGAAATCCGTCTCGCGGCGCGAGTTGTTCATGCGAATGCCATCCTCCATCAGCAGAATGCGCTGGCCGAGGAGGCCACGGATGATGGGCCGCGACTGACTCGGGCCCACGCCGTTGACGTCCAGGCCAGGCAAGTCGAAGAACAGGTCCGTGATGCTGGATGGGGCGCGGCGGGCGAGCGTGGTGGAGTCCACCACGCTCACGGGCGCCGGGGTGCGGAAGACTTCGCGCAGATCCCGCGTGGCAGTCACGGTCAGTTCAGGAAGCGCAATGACCGAGTCTGCTCCGCGGGGCGGCGTGCCCTGCGCGAACAAGGAAGTGGTTCCGGCACAAACGAGCACTACGAGGGCACCAAAGCGGATGTGCATCTTCTGGTTCTCGCCGCGAGTTGTGAGGGGACCGCACCGCTGACTGCGACTCAACGGTAGCGGTGGTGGTAGTACGGCGAAATTCGGGAACTTACGGGGTAGGGTCCGTAGAACTACGGTATGGGCTGAAACGAAGCGGGCTCACTCCCTCACCAACCCCTCCTCGATGGCAAAGCGGGTCAATCCGGCCACCGTCTTGATGTCCAGTTTCCGCGCCAGGCTCTCCCGGTAGCTCTCCACCGTCCGGGGAGACAGGCCCAGCCGTTCCCGGGGGGTGAGCCGGTCCAGGCGGGAACCGGCGTCGGCGGTGGAGGGCTCCCCCCGGACCGCCGCGCTCAGGTGCCGGGCCACCGGGGGACTGAAGTAGCTCTCGCCGCGGGCCACCGCCTGCAGCGCCTCCCGCAGTTCGGCGGGCGAGGTGTCCTTGCGGAGGTAGCCCTGGGCGCCCGCCCGCACCGCGCCGAGCACGTATTCCTGGTGGTCGTGCACACTGAGGATCAGGACCCGAATCTCAGGCAGTGACTCGCGGATTCTGGTGGTCACCTCGAGGCCCGAGAGACCCGGCAGGGAGAGGTCGAGGACCACCAGGTCGGGGCGGGTGCTCTGGGCCAGTCGCAGTGCGGTCTCGCCATCACCGGCTTCCGCGATGACCTCGAAGCCGGGCGTTCCCTGGAGGATGTGGCGGATTCCTTCGCGGACGAGCGTGTGATCATCCACCAGCATCACGCGGGTCGTCCGTTGGGTCATGGGCCGCCTCCGGCGGGCAGGGTCAGGGTCAGTCGGGTCCCGCCACCCGGCGGTCCTTCTATAATGATACGGCCTCCCAGCGCCGCGAAGCGCTCCCGCATGCCGGCCAGGCCCATGCGCTCCTCCCCGACACCGTCGCTGGCACCGGGCCCCTGCCCGTCGTCCTGGATGACAATCCGGAGGGTGCGGACATCGGTCCCCACTTCGACCGAGACGGATTGCGCCTCGGCGTGCCGGGCCACGTTGGACAGCCCCTCCTGGACCGCCCGGAACACCGCCAGTTCCGCGGACTTGCCCAGTTCCGGCAACCGATCCGGGTCCGCGATACGGGCCGCGATGCCGGTCCGGACCTCGAAATCCGTCACCAGCGCCCGGAGCGCCGGGAGCAGTCCCAGGTCGTCCAGCAGGGAGGGCCGCAGCTGGTCGGTGACGCTGCGGATGCTGGTCATGCCATCGTCCACCAGTGCCATGACGTGGCCGAGCCGTTCGGCCTGGGGCGGTGGCACCTCTTCCCGAATGCTGCCCAGCTGCAGCTTCACGGCGGAGAACACCTGGGCCGTTTCATCATGCAGTTCGAGCGACAGCCGGCGCCGCTCCTCCTCGTGCTGGGCCACCATGCGGCCCGACAGCCGTTCCAGCTCGTCGGTGCGGCGGCGCAACCGCTCGGCCAGGTCAGCGTTCTCGAGCGCGGCCCCGACCTGCTGCCCCAGGGCGATCAGGAAGGATTCGTCGAGAGCCGTGAAGGGATCGCGGGCCTGCCCGACGATGAGCATCGCAGCGCGAACCGTGTCGCGCTGCACCACCGGCAATGCTGCCTGGTAGGCGAAGTCGCCGCCCGGCTCCGAGCTCGGCCGACCCCGGTCGAAGACCTCGCGGATGAGTCCAGCGACGGGTGCCGGCGGCGGTGAACCTTCCCAGCTCTGGCAGGCACCCAGGCCTCGTACCACCAGGGCGGTGGACCGGTCCACCAGGGCACTGCCCCGGACGCCGGGCAGGACCAGGGCCCGGGCCAGCAGGGCGCCGCGGACGTCGGTGGCCGCCTCGCCCCGCTGCAGGTCGCCGGAGAGGGCGGTGATGGCGGCCAGCCCGCGCTCGATGTCCTCGAGCACCAGCAGCAGGAAGCCGGCGCCGACGGCGAGCGCGAAGATGATGTCCAGGTAGTACCCCCAGGGATTCCAGGCCCCCTTGGCCCGGAGCACCGGGTAATCCAGGTGATGCAGGCCCCACAGCAGGAAGGCCAGCCCCAGCAGCAGGGCGCCCAGCGAGCCGGTCTGGCGGCGGAACCGGAAGAAGACCCAGGCGGTCCACAGGGTCGCCCCGCTCAGGAACAGCACGGCTGGCAGGGCCGCGAACACGAACTGGTCCCGTTCCACGAAGCGGTAGATGGCGAACACCGACCACACCGGCGGGAACAGCACGACCAGCAGGTAGACCGGGCGAAAGGTCGGGCGACGGGAGAATACCAGGGCGCTCCACAACAGGGCGATGGCGGTCCACCCGGTCACGACCTGATGGGCAAACAGCCAGAAGGGATTGCGGCCCTGCAGATAGATGATGATGGCCGCCAGCCGGCACAGGTACAGGGTCCAGGCCACGGCCCACCAGCGGAAGGAGGGCTTGCGGTAGCGGTGGTAGAGCAGTGCCGAGAGCACCACGATGCCCAGGGTAATGGCGGCCTGGAACAGGGCGGGGTGCAGCTCAGAGAGCTGGGTCAAAGGGTCTGGCCCAACCAGTCCGCGACCCGGCCACGATAGCCGCGGCTCACCTTGAGGCGGGTCCCATCGTGCAGGATCGCGATGAACTCACCGGAGAACCAGGGCTGCAGTTCGCGCAGGCGTTCGACGTTGAGGATGGTGGTACGGTGCACCCGCAGAAAGCGGTCGCGGTCGAGCCGGGTCTCCAGGCTCGACAGGGTTTCCCGCAGCAGGTGGGCCGTCTTGCCGGCATGGAGGCGCACGTAGTTTCCCGCCGTTTCGATCCAGTCGATGTCCTGCACCCGCAGAAAATACACTCGTCCTTCAGCGCGAATCGCGAGCCGCTCGGCGGTGGTGCGGCTGCGGGCGAGGGCCTCCAGCAGCGCCGCGAGCTGCGCCGGCGGCGGTCCCGCTTGGTTCCGGCGGAGGCGGTCCTGGGCCCGGGCGAAGGCGCGGTGGAACCGGTCCGCGTCGAACGGCTTCAACAGGTAATCTAGCGCACTGGCATCGAAAGCCTGAATGGCCGCACTGCTCGGAGCCGGTCTGGCTGGCGGGCTCTACATGCTGTATCGGCTCATGGGCGGGCCCGGGATATTCGAGGGTCCTGGAGGAACCGGCGGGGGAGGATCGCGCTGACGGGAACGCCAGCTACTTCGCGAAGATCCGCCCCGGATCCCGGAAGGTCTTGAACTCGAGGGCATTCCCCGAGGGGTCCAGGAAGAACATGGTCGCCTGTTCGCCCACCTGGCCGGCGAACCGGATGCCGGGCTCAACAAGGAAGCGAACCCCAGCGCCGCGAAGCCGCTGGGCCAGGGTATGCCACGCCTCCCATTCGAGGATGACGCCGAAATGGCGCACCGGCACGTCCTGGCCATCGACCGGGTTGGCCCGGGCGGTGCCGGTTTCCGCGGACGACAGATGGGCCACCACCTGATGGCCGTAGAAATCGAAGTCCACCCAGAGCTCGCTGCTCCTTCCCTCGGGACACTCCAGCAGGCCGCCGTAGAAGGCGCGGGCCAGGGCGAGGTCGTGAACCGGAAAGGCGAGGTGAAAGGGCGGTGTCACTTGTTGCGCTCGGAACGGATCTGGCGCCAACCCTGGGGACCGTAGGTCAGTTCGGCCTGCAGGTTCGCATCCCGCCTGGTGATGAGCTTCCCGTCCTTGCGATGCACCAGCAGGACCTCACGCACTTCGGCGTACACGGTTTCTCCCCGGCGGGCCAGGGTGAGCAACTGATAGGTGGCGTCGATCGACCGGGTGTTGTCGTCCAGGAACATGCCGCGCCATTCCCGCTCCTCCGATGGATCCATGTTCGAGAGCAGCCGGCGCACCTCGCTGACCCCGCGCGATTCCACTGCTCGCTCCAGTTCCTCGTAGAAGTGCTGGATCGCGACCCAATCGGGGTCCTGCCGGGTCCGGGGTGTCTCAACCCGAACGGTAGGGCTTGCCGCAGGCGGGGGAGGCGGCGCCGGCTTGCGAGGCACCGTGACCGGTGGGGAACTGGGCAAGGCCGGCACCGGGATCTGGGTCTGGACTGCATTCTCGGCGGTGCCGTACACGAACGCGGCCCGCTGCAGCAGCATCGACGCCTCATCGCTGGCGCCGCCGAGGGCCAGTGATTCGGCCAGGGCCTTGAGGGAATCGCCGGTGGCCAGCGCCGGGAGCGCGATCCCCTGGGCGATCGCCCGCTCACGGGCATATTGGGCGGCCCCACGAGTGACATTGA
The DNA here is from genome assembly GCA_937871775.1 of uncultured Gemmatimonadota bacterium. Taxonomy (GTDB): domain Bacteria; phylum Gemmatimonadota; class Gemmatimonadetes; order Gemmatimonadales; family GWC2-71-9; genus JADJOM01. The sequence continues at coordinate 7,024 of CALMOP010000225.1, forward strand.
GAATGCTGTCGGTCCTGGTCTCGGACGCCGTCGAGGGTACGCTGGAGAGCGAGTCCAGCGGCTGGGCCGCGGGCTGCACCAGCCGGTCGCGCAGGACCACCAGCACTACCCCCGCCCCCAGCCCCGCCAGGAACAGCCCGGTGAGAATCTCCCGGATCTGCACCCGGCGCTTGCGCTGCAGGGTCCCCAGTCCGCTCCGGGCGCGCGAGAGCGGGGCCGGACTCGCCGCCGTCCGCCGGACGGCGCTGCTGCCACGCGGGACTGCCAGCAGCCCGAGGCTGCTGCGGACACTCTCCTCGGGTGTCTCGGTGTCGGACCGGCCCCAGCCGCTGTTGCGCTGCCGGCCGAGGTTCAGCACCATGTCCTTGAGACTGGGGAAGCGGTCACCCGGGGCCTTCTCCAGCATTCGCGTCAGGGTGTCCCGGAGATCGGCGGGACAATCCTTGCGGAGCTGATCGCTGGGCCGCGGCGTGGTGTGGACTTGCGCGTACATCATGCCCAGGCTGGAGTCGGCGGCGAAGGGCAGCTGTCCGGTCACCATCTCGTAGCCGACGATGCCCAGGGAATACTGGTCGGCTGCGGGACCCGCCGGCTCGCCGGAGCAGGCCTCCGGGGAGAGGTAGCTGGGCGTCCCGACCGTGGTACCGCTCTGGGTGAGGTTGTCTCCCTCGGCGGCCTTGGCGATCCCGAAATCGGTGATGACCCCGAAGCCTTCATCGTCGATCATGATGTTGCCCGGCTTCACATCACGGTGCACCACGCCCTTGCGATGGGCGTAGTCCAGGGCCGAACCGATGTCGCTCAGGATGGAACGCACCATCGGGAACGGCAGCGGGCCCACCTCGCGGAGTACCGCGTCCAGCGACCGACCCCGGATGCACTTCATGACGAAGAACACGATCTGGTGGGAAGTGCGCACCGCGTAGATCGGGATGATGTGGGGGTGGTTCAGGCCGGCCGCGGTGCGGGCCTCGCGCTTGAACCGCTCGATCATCTCCGCCCCGTGCACGAACTGCGGCGGGATCACCTTGATCGCGACCTTCCGGTCCAGGGCGATCTCGTGGGCCAGGAACACCGTGGCCATCCCGCCCTGCCCGATCTCGCGGAGGATTTCGTACTCGCCCAGCGTGGCTTGCCGCAGGACCTGCAACAGGGTCGGCAGCGGGGCCGTATCTTCCTGTGCCGGGCCCCGCCCACAGGCCGTGCAGAACCGGGTGCCGGCTTCCAGCGGCGAGTTGCAGTGGCTGCAGAGGCTTGTCACGCTCATTGGAGCCCGGCTGTGGGGTGCACGTTCAACAGGTGATTCAGGCATTGCGGACCCGAGGCCACGCCTACTGGCACCCAGCGGGGAAGCCGGCCGCAGAGAACGGATTCTAGCACCAATCGTGCCCTGTGGCTATCACATTTTCGTCACGCACTGACTAAAAGTATTACACTCCGCCCGGGGCCGTTTCCGGACCTCAGATACAGTCGCAGACACGGGTACCGTCATGGCCCCCCAAGCCTCCCGCCGCGAATTTATCCGGGCCAGCGCAGCCCTGGCTGTCGGTGCCCGACTGACTTCCGTTCCCAGCCTGGCGGAGCCCGGGCCGAGGCCGTTCCGGGCAGCGCCGCTGAAACGAGTGCGGATCGGGCTGGTGGGGGTGGGGGGGCAGGGGACCACCCACGTCGAGAACCTGCTGGAGATCCCCGGAGCGGACCTCCTGGCCGTGGGTGACATCGTGGAGGGCCATGCGCGCCGGGCAGCCGACAAGATCGTTGAGACGGGTCAACCGGAGCCACGGCTCTTCACTCGGGGGCCCCGCGATTTCGAGCGGATGTGCGCCGAGATGGACCTGGATCTGGTGTTCACCGCCACCCCCTGGGAGTGGCACGTGCCGGTCATGCTGGCGGCGATGGCCCATGGGAAGCACGCGGCGACCGAGGTTCCCGCGGCGCTGACCGTGGACGACTGCTGGGCACTGGTCGAGGCGGCGGAGCGGTACCAGAAGCATTGCGTCATGATGGAGAACTGCTGCTACGACCGCTTTGAACTGATGACGCTGGTGCTGGTACGGCAGGGACTGCTCGGGGAAATCCTGCACGGGGAGGCCGGTTATCTGCACGATCTCCGCCGGGTAAAATTCTCCAGCGAGGGCGAGGGGTTGTGGCGCCGGGCCTGGGCGCAGACCCACAACGGCAATCTCTATCCTACGCACGGCCTGGGTCCGATCGGCAGCTGCATGGACATCAACCGTGGGGACCGATTCCAGACCGTGGTCTCCTTCAGTTCACCGTCCCGGGGTCTGCAGCAGTGGCAGGAGGAGCACCTGGAGCCGGGTGATCCACGCCGGCGCGAACGCTACATCCTCGGCGACCAGAACGTCAGCCTGATCCAGACCGCGCGGGGCCGCACCATCTACCTGGCTCACAACACCCACAACCCCAGACCATACAGCCGGCTGCAACTGCTGCAGGGGACCCGTGGCATCGTGTCGGGATGGCCTCATCGGGTCCATCTCGAGGGGCGGAGTCCGGAGCATGCGTGGGAGCCGGCCGAGCAGTACTACGATGAGTACGACCACCCGCTGTGGCGCTCCCCGAAGGTCCGCGACATGGATCGGGGCCACGGCGGCATGGATTTTCTCGAGGACTACCGCCTGATCCAGTGCCTGCTTCGGGGGGAGCCGACCGACTTCACGGTCTACGATGCGGCCGCCACTTCCAGCATGGTGGAGCTCAGCATCCGCTCGGTCCGCGGCGGCGGCAAACCCCAGTCAGTGCCGGACTTCACCCGGGGTCGCTGGAAAGCGTGGGCACCCTGGCCGATCGTCGAGGCCTAGCCCGGTGAGGTGCGAAGGGAGGGCGGCAGCAGACCCGCCGAGGAGTGAGCACCGGGGCTCACCTCGCGCCCCCGAGCCCGCCCGACGGTCAGAACCCTGTGGCCGGGGCGCCGGCGGCCCGCACCGTTGCCAGCCAGGACAGCGCCACCACCAGCAGCCCGAACCGGGTCAGTGTCCCGGGGTCGCTTTCGGGCGGAGGCTTGAGGAAGCTCTGTACCGCAACTCCCAGCCCGACCAGCAGCAGCATGCCCTCGCGGAAGGCCACGAACGACACGGCCACCACGGCCAGCAGCAGCCAGCGCTGAGGCCGCGAAAGGGCCTGGATGCCCCTCCCCCCGTCCAGCTGCCACACCGGAATCAGATTGAAGAGATTGATGATGGCGCCGAAATGAGTAAGGCTGGCGTAGAGCCCGTCCCCGGTAGCGAGGTACAGCGCCAGACAGCCGAGCGCCGCCGCAGTGCCCCAGATCGGTCCCGCCAGCCCGACCCGGGCATCGGCCGTCCTGGTGGGTGGGTGAGCCTTGAGCCGGATGAAGGCGCCCAGGCCGGGAATGAACATGGGTGCGCTGGCCGGGATGCCGTAGTGCCGCAGGGCAGCGACGTGACCCATCTCATGGATGTAGATCGCGATCACCATGCCCACCGCGAATTTCCAGCCGTAGAGTTGCCAGTACACCCCGACCCAGGCCAGCATCGACAGCAGCGTCCCCATCTTGGTGAGGCCCAGCAGCAGGAACTTGACCTTGCCGAGCAGGAACAGCACCGCGGTCGCCAGCCCTACCCAGACGCCGCGGAGGCCACCGGGCCGCCGGCCAGTGCCGGCCGCGGTCTGCGGTGCGCTGGACTCGAGCCGCTGGATGCGCTGCAGGATCGGGGGGCGTTGGGCCGCGTCCGCGGGCAGCAGCGCCAGCGCCTCGTTCCAGCGCGCCAGGGCCTGGTCGTGCTGTCCGTCGCGGGTATGCTGGTCGGCCCGGGCCGCGAGATCCTGCAACCGGGCGGCGTAGGTCAGACTGCCGCAGGCCGGGCAGCGCAGCAACCCGGGGGCGATCTCGGTGCCGCAGCGGGTGCAGAGCCCGCTCATGTACCGGGGGGGGTGACCGTGAAAGGCCCGCTGATTTCGAGCCGGATTGCCCGGGTGTTGTTCCAGGCTTGCAGCAATCCGAAGAGGAAGATCGCGCCGGTGATCAGAGTGCCATCCTGCACCACCATGATCGGCAATCGTGGGAGCAACAGCAGCAGCTGGCTGGCCATGGCACTCCCCAGCGGCGTACCCCGTTCGCGGGCGGCCCCCAGCAAGAAGGGGAGATAGGCAGCGCCGAAGCCCAGGTAGGTCAGAACCACCGCGAGGATCTGGTAGTGGGTTCCGCCCCGCCGGCCGGATCCGATGAAAACGGCCTTCCCCACCAGCCATCCCAGCAGGATCGCGATCAGTCCCACCCGGATTTGGGCAAACCGCTCCACCAGATACCACACCGAGGCACCCACCAGCATGCCGCCCAGCCCGAAGACCGTGGCTCGGGTCAAGCGGGCGACCCGGGACAGAGGGTCGGGGGCGGCTTGCTGGCCAGCCTCGACGGCCGCCTTGCAGTCGGCGCAGAGAACCGCCCCGCCGGCAGACCAGTAGCTATCGGTCAGGGGCCCCTGGCAGCCTGCGCAGGTCAGCGTGGTCGTGGTGCTGGTCGAAAAATCGAGCGGCTCGTCCGGGGACGCTTCTGGGGTCGTCATTCCGGTCCTCACGGGAGGGAGGTGGTGCCGCGGCCACCCGGGTTGGCGCGCCAGCCTGGTCGATCGGTGCCGGTCCGGTTTCCCTCATGGTGGCGACGGCACGGCCTCCACCAGTTTCCGGACGGCGTCGACCCCCGCCAGCCGCAGCAGCCCCTGAGGCCGGGCCAGGGAGTCGAGGCTGGCCAGCGCGGCCGGCTTCCAGGCACCGGGTGCGGCCCCGCGGCCAAGGCGGTCCAACGCGTCCAGGCCCACGGCGGCCAGGCCAGCGAGGGCCTGGGCGGCGGGAACGCCGTCTCGGGCCAGCGGGAGGGAGTCCGCCAAGGCACTGATCTGAGCTGCCAGCGGCACCCAGCCGGTGAACATGGTGCGGAGCTGTCTCGCCTCGGTGGTCCGCCGGCCTGGGTCGGCGATCAGCAGATCCGCCAGCCGCTCGAGCTGGGGCCGGGCCCAGGGGTCGGGCCGGTCGGCGTCGACCAGCCGGGTCAGGGGGGTAAGCTGGGTGGTACCCTCGAGCCGCACCCGCTGGCCGAAGGTCACCGGCATGG